>JBHHWA010000008.1:0-15536 GCA_046756285.1 Thermoplasmata archaeon | reverse complement strand
GCTATGAGGGAGGCGAGAAGAGGTCCGTTGTTCCCATTCTCCGCAATCTCCTTGATCCCGAGACTGGCCGGTTCCCCCACTGTGAAGACGTCCGTGCTCTTCTTATGCGTCGCCAGAACGGGTGGCGTGAAGGGCTGTCCCGACGTCAGATTGGAAATTGTGACTTCGAAAACACCCACTTTTCGTCCATCCGCCGCGGCAGAGCCAACGTTGAAGGCTACTGCCACGAGGGCAACGATTGCTATGACGGCTGCTAGCTTCGAAACCCCCAAACCCATGAGGATCTTCGGCTCACGGGCGCTATTAGACCTATGCCCAAATTAGGCCAGACTCTGACCCAACGGTCCGGAAGCGCGAGAACCGTGACCTGCCTCTTGCAATCCTGGCCCCTCCATTTAGCATCGATTTGCCTCGTCATCGAAACGCTGTCGTCTAGGATTCGGGGCCCATGACATCCGTCCGAGCTGGCCAAGGAACGGAGCGCGTTCCCGTCACAGAATGACGCCCCGCCTCTGTCAGACCGCTGGCTTGGGGGCCCTGAAAACTTGTACGGCCCCGACGGTGGTCCAAATGGGCACGAGTAGCAGGTACCCGAGCGGGCCGGACGCCAATCCCAGCCCCGCCCCGAGCGCCGCAAGGAGTGGGGGCGCAGCGGCTTTTCTCAACTGGAAGGGCCGAGCACCGACGTACAGAGTCGGATGGAAGAAGAACGCCAAGCTGGCCGGAAGCAAGATCCCCAGCACGACGAAGAGGACCCCACCGCCGGTCACGACGACGTACTCCAGGATAACTGTGAAGAGAATGGCTCCGAGGGTCGCCCCGACGACGGGCAGAAGGGCCTGCAGAGCACGGCTCGGCTCAGGAGGCAGAGGATGCCACCTGTGCCTGGAAATCGTCGTAGGCCACCGTCTCTCCCGATTCCGCCAGACCGAGATGATCAAACATGGACGTCCTGATGCTCTTCCAAAGCTCTCAGTTCCTTCCTGCGGGCGTTACCATCCGCCTCGACGGAGGATGCTCTCCTCCAATAAGGCTTCTCATGGGGACTCGTGCAGGCAAGTAGCCGCCTGAAACAGACGGTCTCCTCCTAGTCCGTCGAGGAGAGGGACCAGATGAGGGCGCGGCAGAAGGGGGGCAGGTCCCGAGGCACGCGGGCGGTGATCAGATTCCCGTCCACCACCGTCTCCTTGTCCACCCAGTAGCCGCCGGCATTGACCACATCGTCCTGGATCGACCAGTGGGAGGTCAACGTGCGGCCCTTCACGATGCCTGCGGACACGGGAACCCAGCCCCCGTGGCAGATCGCCGCGACGACCTTCCCCGCCTCGTGCATTCCTCTGACGAAATCGAGGATTTCCTTATGGCGACGCATCTGATCCGGCGCCGCCACGCCGCCTGGCACCACCACGGCGTCGTAGTCTTCCACCCTCAGTGTGGATGCCTCCACCTCCGCGTCGATCGAGTAGCCGTGCTTAGAGGCGTACGTACGCTTCTCGTGTCCCGCGACGACGACGTCCGCCTCCTCCTCCTTGAGGCGGTAGTACGGATACCACAGCTCCAGGTCCTCGTGGCCGTCTTCGGCGAGGACGACGATTCGCTTGCCTGCCAGCGTCATCTTCTACACCAACGGGATGGAATCCATCGCGCTGTCTTATTGTTTTGCGTCGGGGATGGGGGGCCCTCGTGCCTCCCACTTCTGCCTTGGCACTTCGCCTCCCATCGACTCGGCGTCTTCGTCCCGACGGTGACGGCCTCACGCATAAACAGCTATATTCCGTAGAGCGATGGGTGGGCGTGGTCGATGAGGCGCGGAGGAGGCTGTCCACACGTATCGCCGTGGGGAGCCTCTTAACGGCACTCATCCTCATCGTTCCCACTCTTCTCATCGTCGTGTCGGGAGTGAGCAATCCAGATTTCCCCTGGTGGATCAGTATCATCATCGCGGCGCCGATTCTGGTGATGGGATTGACGCTTGCTGCACGGATCCGCTGGGGCTGAGATGCGACTTCATCATTGGTCATGACGTCGCAGGCAGAGAGTGAGCCTTTCCCTGGGTGGCACCAGGCATTTCTCCCCGATCTCCGTCCGCCTGATGACCAAGCTCTCGCCACCTGAAGACCGCCGGAAGTAGCATTTCAGGGATAATGCTACCCTGCTGGTTGGGGACATCGTCAGAGCCGACCATCGAGAGGACGAGCCGTTCGGCTGGACTCTCACACCGCTCTCACGGGGTCTCCGCGACGAACCACCCCTTCACGGCTGACCGAGGCGTAGACCCCCACGTGCACCTTGTTGTGTTTCGCCGCGGTGCGTAGGATGCCTGGGTCGCGTGGCAGGTCTCCCTGAGGCAAGGTCGTCATGACGCAACGTGGACAGGGCTCCGTCACTTTCAGACGGACTTCGTCCCCGATGGAGAAGGTACGCCCCACCCAGTCGTTCTCAACGAAGCCCGTCTCGTCGGAGGGGGTCCCGACCACAATGTTGGGACGGTACCGTCGAACCTCGAAGCGCCCTTCCGGATACAGTTCCCGTAAGCGGTCGAGGGTCGCGGTGGTCAGGATGTGCAGGACGCCGAGATCGAAAAAGGTGTTCGCTGGCATGGCCTCGTCCGTGACTTTCTCACGGAGAGCCAGCCCCTCGATGTCCGGCCAGTACTCCTCGAGGCTCGGCTCATCCGGGGCGGCAGACACGAGCTCGACAGAGCGGCCCAAGGACTCGGAGAGCACGGATCGTACGTTCCCGTCCGAGGAGTGAGTCATCGTGCCGTCGGGGAGCGTGATTCGAACCGCGGGGAGGGGTTCGCCCATCCTCGGCACTCTGACAAATGAGGAGCGGAAGTCGAACAGCGTCCCCCACTTCTGAGGGTTCTTGGCGCTTACCACCTTCCCGGTGGAAGGGTCGAGAAGGGCGTAGGCACGATCCCCCAACAGTCCCCGCTCCGTAACATCGGCCGCATTCATCTCCTCCCCCATCATCGACTTGATGGGATAGCGCCACAGCGATACGACCGAGCCGAGCGACCTCTGTCCTCCCTCCATCGAGATGTCCCCTCCGCGGAGCCCGATGGTGAGGTCGGTCTGCCATACTTAACCATACTTAGGCATCGGCCTAACGTAGGGGAAGCCTTACGGGCTATGCTACCCCCACATGCTCGTGGACACACGCTCTCAGACGGTCTCCACGCGCACGTCGGCGAGAGTCGAGCCCCCCCACGCGTTCTCGTAGTCCGCCCACAGCCAGATGTCGCACACGCCGCTGGGGGCCACACTGGAACAGACGGTGACGATCGAGGGATGGATGGGGACCTCCTGGGCCGCGTCCGAAGGCCACGGGGCCGAGTTCGTCGTGTTGAATTTCAAGGACCGGCCGATCCCCGGGTCGCTCATGAGACGAATCGAGATGTCGCAGGTCGCGGTTCCGTCGTTCGTCACGCTGAGGGCGGGCGTGGCACCCGTCTGAAACGAAGCCGAGACGTTGAGCTGGGTGGTCAGAGGCAGGCCGTCCGGCTCCACCGTCTCGTTGAACCACAGCTGGCCCGCCGGATCGCTCGTGGTCACGGTAACCGAATCGCACGCGACCCCCGAGGCCGGCTTGAGGCTCACGCCGGCGATGGCCCACTCGAACGTGCCCGTGAGCGTCCAAGACATCGTCACGGTAGCGGCTCCAGGCTCGCTGCTTCCGCCGCCGTCGATGACGCCGATCCCTAGGTTCCACCTCTGGGTCTGACCCAGGCCCTCGGTCACCGTCGCCGCATTTCGGGTTCCCACGACGTCGACCACGACCTCATTGGAAGCGCTCGTCACGTCCACGGTGGCGGGTGAGGCCGTTCCATTGGCCGTTGCGGTTGGCCCGAAGGGCGTGCTCTGGTCCACGCCCGTCCAAGACGTCGCCCCACCCACCACGTCGTTCGCGCCATTCTGTGAGACGACGATGTCGTTGGCCCCCGTCGTCGGAGCAACGAGGTACCAAAGTTCGACGTGCGCATTGTCTCCGGCCTCCGAATAGTTCACGAGCTGCATGAGGCCCACCCCGTTGTACGTAATCCCGCTCGTGAAGTAGGGGAGATCGTACGTCAGCACGATCCGACCGGGGTTGCCCGCGCCGCCAGGGCCGTCGGTGGGGACTCCACCCAGACCGCCTTGCCCGGCGCTGCTCGCGTAATCCGGATCGCCGTTGTTCCCGGCATCCCTGCCCGATCCGGCGGTAAGCGTGTCTCCGAGGCCCGAGCCGCCGCCGCCGGCGCCCGCACCGTCATCGTCACCACCCCCGCCACCTCCGCCGTAGTTCCCGCTGCCGCCTCCCCCGCCACCGTTGTTGCCACCGTTCCCACCAAAGTTGAGACCACCCGCCGCGCCGTTTCCTCCGGTGCCCGAGCTTCCGCCCGCGCCACCCGACGACTGCGTGCCGCCACCTCCACCCGTGGCGTCGGTGCTATCTTGACCCGCAAGCCCGTTGGTTCCTCCGCCCGCCCCGCCGTCCCCGCCAAAGTCACCACCTGCGTTGCCGCCGCCGCCGCCTCCGCCACCTCCCGCCCCAATCACGAGAAACGTTGCGCCCCGCAGGATGGCCGCGTACCCGCCTCCACCGCCGCCGCCGCCCATGGTCGCTGAGGCGCCTGCGCCGTTCCCGCCTCCGGCCACCGGGGGCCCACCGCCGCCCCCATCGCCGCCGTTGCCGCCGCCGTTACCGGCTCCGCCCGACCCTCCGCCGCCGATGACGATGTCGAGGGTCTCTCCGGGGGTGACGGAAATGGTGGAGAACGCGTACCCGCCTCCCCCTCCATCGCCTCCGGATCCGGAGTCGGTACCTCCGCCGCCCCCGCCCGCACCCCAGGCCTTGACTTCAATGGAGGTGACGCCCGCGGGCACGACGAAGGTGGTGTCCACCGCCGTGGCGAAGATGGTCTGCGTTCGGACCGTCGGTTCTCGGCTGACTCCCACGACCAGGATGCGGTCGCTGCCCCCACCCACGGTGTGGCTCCAGGTGAGGCTGGCCCCGCTGCCCGTCGAGGAGGAGTTGGTGTCGAAGGCGATGGCAGCCTCGGCGGTGTCCGGGAGCACGACCAGAGCGACCCCGAAGAGGCTAGTGCCGAGGACCGCCACGAGGAGGATCGAGCGAACCGCTGGAGAAAGGGTGAACGTGAGCATCCTTAGTAGCCTCCCGGATGGTTCCGAGGGGGGACCCTGTAGGGTAGGAACTCGTGTTGCATCTGCCAGCCTCTAGCCTGGACTGAAGCCTCTGGTCTCCTGGGTTGGCCAGGTGTCTTAAAGGCATTTCCGCGGGGTTCTCACGCGGGAGAATCATGCCTGTCAAGAACTCGCGGGGGACAGCATGGACGGCTCCAAATCCACCTTCCTACTGTGCCTACAGTTTCCGCAAGCCTTCGGACGCGAGGGCCAGGAGTCCGAGGATCACGATCAGCGCCCCGCTCCAGATCAGGAGTTCCTGAACGCCAATGCTGGCCGCCAGGACCCCCACAGTGACCAGCGCGATCGGCTGGAGGCCCTGGGCCAGGACGCCCCGTGCCGCGAAGACGCGGCCTTGGAGCTCCAGGGGAACCTCCCGTTGGAAGATGGTGGAGGAGGAGACGGAGGCCAGGGAGATGGCGAACCCCATGCCTGCCAGGCCGATGATCGAGAACACGAGGAAATTCGACCACCCGAAGAGGACGTAGGCGAATCCAAGCCCGATGATGGCGATGATGATGTAGAGGCCGAAGTGCCCCCGGAGCTTGATGGCCGCTAAGATGAGGCCACCCGCCATCAGGCCACCAAAGAGGCTGGACTGAAGGAAGCCGAAGCCGGCCGCTCCCAGGCCCAGGATCGTCGTGGCGATGACCGGAAGCAGGATGCCCAGGGGCACGAAGAAGAAGTTAATGAGGGCGAACAGGCCGAGCAGGGTCAGGAGGACCGGCCGACGACGCAGGAACCCGAAGCCCTCCACGATGTCGGCGGCGATGGTCTTTTTCGTCTCCGACTTGGGGGAGGGAAAGGCGACCGCGAGGAGGGTGGCGGAGGCGAAGAAAAAGGTCGCCCCGTCGATCAGGAGCGTGGGGGCGACGTCCACGACGACGATGAGGACACCGCCCACGGCCGGCCCGACGACACCGCTCAGGCTGTGGGACAGCTGCATCAGGGAGTTCCCCCGAGAGAGCTGTTCGGGATGGACGATGTTGGGGACGGATGCAAGCAGCGCGGTGGTGTGGAAGATGAACCCGAAACCGAGGACGGCGCCGAGGACGTACAGGTGCCAGATCTCCAGCAGGCTGCCGGCCAAGAGCAGCGCGATCACAAGGGTCGTGCCCCCGGCCACGGCGTCGACGACGGCCATGATCTTCCGACGGTCCCACCGATCGACGTAGGCGCCCGCGAACGGACCCACCACGACGCGCGGGATGGCACTGGCGAGGGCCACCGTGGCCAGAAGGACGGTGGATCCGGTCTCGATGAAGACCCACCAGATGATCGCGATCTGGGAGATGCCGCTCCCGATCAGCGAGACGGATTGACCCAGCCAGACGACGAGAAACGTGCGGTTCCGCAGGGGGTGCACGTTGGCGGCGGCCGGGCCCTCCGGAACCTCCATCCGGCTGGCAAGCCGGGCACGCGCTTAAGGCATCCGCTTTTTTCGGATCTACGCTTCAGCCAGGTGTTTCCAGTTCCAAAGACCCCGTTCAGTGGCACTAGAGAGGTATGCTGCCCCTTCCTTTCTAGGGAAACACCGTGGCGACCCACTACTCCATGAGACCGAGTTGCGCCATCATCCCGACCCGGTCAAAGTAGTGATGTTCCTCCGTGAGCTCGCCCCCCTCCACCTTGACCAGGATGAGGTAGTTCAATCGAAGGGGCTTGTTCGTAGCGGGAATCGACTGGCCGCCTGGTCCTGGGAGAGGCGCCTTGTGGGTTCCGGTCATCACGAGTTCTGTCGAGACCCAGTGGCCTTGGCCGATCGCCGTCTCGACGTTCAAATGGAGATCCGGAAACGCCTCGGTGAGCGCTTGGACGTACCCGCGATGCTGAGGAAGGCCCGCGACCGGCTCCGGGGCGTTGGGGGAGTGAATGACGACAGAGTCTGAATGGCCCTTGTCGAAACCCTCCCAATCCCTGTTGTTGATCTGGTCAATCTTGCTTGTGACGGCACGTACATTTTCCTCCACGCTCACTTTGTCTTCCCTCCCCCGCAGACCGGGACCCTGTTGCGCGCCTCCGCGGCGCGCTGTCTCGGGATGGAAGCCGGATTCAAAAAGGTTGAGGCAGCCGTAGGTGACAACCGCATGGCCAGGGTAGACTCTCCCGCCTGAGGCGTCTTAACTCCAAGAGCAGGCGAGAAATCCAGCCACGGGACGTTAGAAGCAGTAATGTCACAGAGACAGGCTAGGGAGTTCTCAATAGCAGCTTATAGCCGCAGCTGGATGCCACGCGGGGAGGTTACTCCTTGGCGGAAAGAGCCTACGAGCGGTATGCATGGATCTTGCTGGCTGCGGTGAGCGTCCTCTTCATTCCCATCGCGGTGGGGGATGTCATCTTAGGCGCAGGCGGAGATCAGGTAACCACCGAGAGCGTCGCGGGGATCTCCTGGAGTGACCTCCAGTCCTCCAACCCGGGCGTAGCCAACCTCATCGATCTGCACGCTCGGCTGGTCGGAGTGGGCCTGCTCGCATTGTCGCTCCTGGCCCTCGCGGTCACCGTGACGGCGTATCGGAGAGGGGAGCGATGGGCGTGGTACGGCCTGTGGACCTGGCCCCTCGTTCTCGTGCTCATCATCGTGCTGTACGCGACGGCCATGATGCCGGGCTCCGAGCTACCTCCTCCTCTCTTCTCGGCCCCGATACTCCTCGCCCTGGCGGCATTGGGGCTTCTATTGCCCATCAGAAAGTTCTTTGGAGCGGAGGTTCCTAAGGCAACGTCCCGCACCTAGAGGACTGAGATTTGCAGACCCGTCGCCATCCCGCAATCACGGGCGCCGCCGTATTGTTCCTCTTCGCGGGGGGCATCGGCGTGGCGTTCGGGGCCTTCGGGTTCCTCTTCATCGCATCGACGGGTCAGCTCCCCGGATTTGCCGGCATCCGCTTCTGGGGAGGTGGGCTTTTCGAGAGCCTGGGGGGGATCCCCGGGATTATGGTCTCCCTCATTCCCTGGGCCATTCTGGGCGGTTTCGAGATCATCAGCGGGGTCTGGTTGTGGAGCTCGCTGCGAAGAGGTGGGTGGATGGCCCTCGCGCTCACTCCCGCAGCGACCGTCTTCATGATCGGCTACGGCGCTCCTTTCGGCTACGTCGTTGTACCGCTTCGGGTGCTCCTGGTCATTCTGGGATGGAGAAACCTCGGTCAGGTCTCCCCTCGTCCTGCTCAAGTAGCGCTATAGGGGTAGTGCTACGCCTGCCACGAACTCGCCCATGATACGGGTCGTAGGCGGCTAACCTTTTCTCTCCACATCCGTTCCCTGTCCGTGGACGCGCTCGACATCCGGCTCCTTCGCACCATGGGCATCCAGCCGTTCGTCTATGGCGCCCGGGGCCCAGATGCGCTCAAGCCGTCTCGAATCGCCCAAGGTTTGGATGTGTCTGTCAAGACTGTGAAGGCGCGCCTGCAGCGACTCGAGGATGAGGGAGTGGTTGCCGGGTACCAGATCTACCCGAACCTCCGTCACTTAGGGGTTCAGTGGAGGTCCTACTTCTTCCGCGTGCCCTCAGAGAAGAAGGAAGGACTGAACCCTGCCCTCGAGGCAGTGGAGGGCCTGGTCCATATCTTCGACTTCTTCGGTCCGGACCTATGTTGCGATCTCTACTACCGGGACCAGCCCGAACTCGAGCGGCGCCTCCGTCTCGTTCTGGAGCTCCTCGGGGCCCCTCGAGCCCTCGATTGGTACGACAACCGGATGCCCCGCGTCACCAGGAGTCTGTCACCCCTCGATTGGCGCATCGTAAAGGCCCTCCGGATGCGCGCCCGAATCCCGCTAGCGGACCTCTCCGGAGAAATCGGGGTGACCGACAGGACGATCCGACGACGCATCGGTCAGATGGTCAACCACGGTGGGATCGATGTGGTCCCGATCATCGATCCGACCCTCATGAAGGACACCGTTCCCGCGGCCTTCCTCTTCCGTCTCGACGACGACAGAGCCCAGGCGGTAATTCGGGAGATTGAACGAATCTTCGACGCGGCCTACCTATCCGCTTGGGTTCCCCCATCTCCCGAGACGGGTCACTTCATCACCCTTCTCGTCGCACGGCGGATGGCCGACCTGGATGAAATGCGGCGTCGGGCCGGAGACGTGCGGGGCGTCGAGTCCGTCGAAGCGTTCATCCCTGCCGACGTCTGGCACAACGAGGACTGGATTGACGAAGCCATCGATCGCAAGGCACGCGAGACCGCGTCCGTTCCCTAGCCGCTCTCTTGGGTTGCCGTGTCCGAAACAGGAGGTCGACCCACCGGGTTCAGACCCGGAGGCCCTCTCCGCGTCTGGACCGGGCGCTCGCGCGAACGCCAAGCACTTGACACCCGTATCCTCTCTCGAGGCCTGGTGAAAACCCCATGTCGGCAATAGAGCTGAACAAGACGCTCGTGCGCGAGTTCCTGGAAGAGGCGTGGAACAAAGGAAACCTGAGTTTCGTCGATGAGCACTTCTCCGAGGACTTTGTCCCTCACTTCCTTCCGCCCAATCTACCGGCCAACCGAGAGGGTCTCAAGCAGTACATCTCGATGTGGCAGAACGCGTTCCCGGACTTCCATGGCCGGGTTGAGGACGTGATTGCGGAAGGTGATCGGGTTGTCCTCCGGTGGGATTTCCAGGGTACGAACAAGGGGGCGTTCATGGGCGTCCCGGCGACCGGGAAGGAGGGCCGTGTAACGGGCGTCTCGACGTTCCGGCTGGCAGATGGGAAGGTTGCGGAAGCCTGGGCCGAGTCCGATGCGCTCGGACTGCTCGTGCAGCTCGGTCTGGCGAAGCCACCGTGGTAGCGCTAGTCTGGTGTGCCATCGACCGATCGTCCGGGAACCAGGCCTGGTATAATGACGGGCTCCTGCAACGACTGGCGGCCGTTACCAAGATAGCGAGCGGAGACCTGGGGCCACAAGAGAACGTTCGCGTATGCTTGATGCCTTCACGGTCCGGATGGTAGCGGTGGGGATGACCGTCGGACTCGTGGCCTTCTTGGTCGCGACACTCCGGTGGGAAAGGCGGGGACTGTCCCTTGAACACCGAGCGAGGACCCCCGTGCCCCGGGCCATGGGGCTCACCTGGAGCCTCTTCCAGGGGGTCTTCCTCTTCTATCCCGTTCTCATGGTCTTGTGGCCGGAGGTCGCCTACGGAACCGTCCTCCACTTCGCTTTCCCCCTGGACACGGCCGCCCAGATTCTCGGCATCCTCCTCTGGGTGATGGGTGTGAGCCTTCTCCTCTGGTGTTCTCGACTTCTGGGTCCTATCATGATGACCGACGGGGTGGTGGAGGGCCACGAGCTGATGAAGCGGGGCCCCTATGCGGTCATCCGCCACCCGACCTACGTCGGCCACGTGTCGGTGGCCCTCGGCGTGGCGACGATCTTCCTGAGCTACCTGCTCGTCGTGATGGCGCTCCTCACCATCGTCTTTGCGCACTTCCAGGCAAGGGGAGAGGAGCAGCTTCTGGCCTCGCCGGAGGGGTTCGGAGAGGCCTACCGGGCCTACATGGAGGAGACCGGTCGCTTCCTGCCCAGGTTAGGGTCTCGAGGACGCTAGGTCTGAACAGAGCGGTGTGTGCAGCAGAGGGTAAACTGGATCCGGGCTAGGGGAGCCTTTAATGAATAGAGCGGAATGGTTGGCCGAGCGGCGGGCCGCGGTGGAGGAGGACTACACCCGGGACGCCCCGACGTACGACGAGGGATACGACCCGGCAACCCAACTCCACCGTCAGTTCGTTGGCCGACTCGTGGATACGTGCCCGGAGGGGGGGACCGTCCTCGATGCAGCCTGCGGCACCGGCCCCTATATGCGCATGGTTCTCGACGCCGGTCGCAAGGTGGTTGGTGCCGATCAATCGGTCGGGATGGTGGAGCGAGCTCGGGCGAAACACCCTGAGGTCCGGGTGGAAGTGATTGGTCTTCAGGAACTCGGGTTTGAGGGAGCGTTCGACGGGGCGATGTGTATTGACGCGATGGAGCACGTGCCTCCCGAGGAGTGGGCAAAGGTCCTCGCCAACCTTCGAGAGGCCCTGAAGCCAGGCGGTCACCTGTACCTGACCGTCGAGGAGGTGGGCGATCGGGACACGCTCGATCGGGCCTTCGCGGAGGCGACCGCGGCTGGCCTGCCTGCTATCCATGGCGAAGACGTCGGTGATGGAACGGGCGGATACCACTTTTACCCGGATCGAGAGAAGATCCGTCGGTGGTTGACAGAGGCCGGCTTCTCTCTCCTTGAAGAGGCGGAGGAACAGATCGGCGAATGGGGCTACTACCACCTGTTGGTCCGGGCTCCGTGAGTTCGCCTACATTCTTTACAGCCTAAAGACGGGCTCGCTGATCCAGACCACGGGCTCGCTTAACCACATCCTCTCGACCCTTCTGTGGAACGCCACGATTCGGGGATGAGTGTCGAACTCGTCGTGCTCCGCCTCACTCGGTACCTCAAAGGAGACGAGGAAGTCCCGAACCCCCTCTTGGATCTCGCTCCCGTCCACCACACTCGCCAAGGAGGCCGAGAAGATCTTGCCCGCGGCCTTAAACTCCTCCAAAAGAGGGAGGACCTCAGACTGGAAGAGCTCTTCATAAGCATTGGAGTCCTCCTCGCGAATTCGCACGACAATGATGATCTGCTGCACCATGGCTGCCCGTCCCGCCGCGCTCACCCTGAGGTGACTATTTGTTAGCTCGCCCCCAGGCCTGCAGTCAGGCGCAGTCGCCGGAGGACGGTAGCATTGTAGGGATAGTGCTACAGGACCTCGAAACGGAGAACGGAAGGCGGTGCTTGCCGAGATGGGTACCCGTCAGCAATCCGCGGGCCGGAGAGCTAATAAGCGGGTTGGCATTGTCCATGGGGGATTTACCATGACGCCGCCGCAGGGGGGGAAGTACGTGCCGGATACCGAGGGAACCGCTATGTGGTTCCTGGGACAGCTGTTCGATATCAAGCTCGATGGCGAGAAGATAGGCGGGCCCAGTCTCGTACAGGTTACCCTCCCTCCCGGGCCTACCTTGGGCGCCCCGCCCCATGTTCACGACTGCGATGAAACGGCCTACGTCTTGGAGGGAACGGTCCGGTACCACTTCGGGGAGGAGACCCAGGACGCAGGTCCAGGGTCCGTGCTCTTCTTCCCTGAGGGAATGGAAGAGTGGTTTGAGAACACGACGGACCAGCAGGCGAAGGTCCTGATGATCTATAGCGGGGGGCGCATGGCCTCGTTCTTCCGAGAAGCTGGCGAACCCGCAGAGACGAGGACGCTCCCGCCACCCTTGGAGGAGGAGCCTGACCTGGAAGCGCTGGCTGCTGTTGCGAGCAAGTACGGGGTCGAGATTAGGGCGCCGCCGAGCTAGTTCAGCGTCCGAATTTCGGACGAACCTCACCCAGCGAGTGGCATTATAGGGCTAATGCTACAGCTACCCATCGAGAAGGCAAGCCTCCTTCTCTTCGCTTCCAGTTGATGAATCCTATTGTCTGGATGGACTCACATCATTTCTCGCCAGGGTACAGAGACGGGGTTCGCCGGCCTCTTGGATTAACCGGTCTCCAATTGCGCTATTACCAGAATGTCTGTGCCAAAGGGATCGGTCGCTGGACAGGACCGAACTGGCCGATACATCAGCTCGTCGCTAGGATCCGAACCCTTCCCGCCCTTGGTGATGAAGGCAAGCTGGAGCCTCTCAGCCTCTTCGACGCTCTCAACCTCGAATGTGATTTCGACGTTGGACGGATTCCCAGCCTTGCCCTTCAAGAGCGTCAGCCAGCCACTCCCGATTGCCCAGCCCCTGGTTCCCTCGCCTTCAACGTAGCCAGGCGGGCCCAATACCTCTGAGTAGTAAGCGATCGCTGCCTCGAAGTCCTCGAAGTAGAGCGTAACGCCGAAACGGCCGATGAAGGGAAAGGCCTGAGCCGGGGGTGGATCCGTGAAGTATGCCTTGCGGTACGTTTCGAAATCCATGGGGGTCCCTTCATCCCGCGAGACGGCCACGATACTTCAAGGAATCGAGAACGACTGAGTACACTTCCTCCCGCTTCGTGCATTCTTTAGCCGGGGCGACACATCGGGGACTCCATGACACCGTCTCGACCTACGCTCTATCGAGATGCCGCACTCGCAGACGGGACAGGACCTTTCCTACAGAAGGGCGTGAGCATCCTCGTGGAGAATCATCACATCGTTTGGATTCGTCCCACGTCCGATGAGGGGGTCCTCCCGCCGGACGTCCATGTAATCGACGCGGGAGGCTCGACCATCGTCCCAGGGATGGTCGATGCCCACAGCCACATCACCCTCCCGGGAGGCTCGCACTGGATCGATCGCATCCTGGACCCGCCCGAGGAGCTCCTCGAGGTGGCCGAGCACAACGGCGACCTCCTGGGACGCGCGGGCGTACGCTGGGCCCGGGACGTGGGATCACCGCAGGCCGAGGACCCTGCGGATGGGCGGAGGCGGGCCCTCGCCCTTCGCGTCCGCCAACGGTGGCTCGAGGACTCTTCCCGGCCTAGGGTCCGCGTGGCGGGCACCTGGCTGGCCCACAGCGGTGTCCTACCTGCCGGCATCACCATTGAAGCGGACGACGGTCCCCGCCTCCTTAAGGCCGCCTCGGCGCAGCTCGATGACGGGGCGGACTTCCTCAAGCTCTATCTCGACGGCCCCGACCGAGAGGAGGCTCCCTGGTCGACGGAGGACGTGCGGGCTGTGGTGGAGATGGCCCATGCCCGCGAGGCGAAGGTCACCGCCCACTCCGGATTCCTCGCGGGGGCCCGCGTGGGGATCGATGCAGGTGTGGACTCCCTCGAACACGGGTTCGAGCTGGACGCGGAGGCGGCCAAAGCGATGGCACGCCAGGGGACGTTCGTCGTGAGCACGTTAGCCATCTTCCGGTCGTGGGCCTCCTTCGGCCAAACGACCACCCTGCCGAGGTTTGTCGAAATGGAGGGAAAGGAGAAGGCGGCGGCCCGCCGAGAGAGGGCGATCGAGTCCGTTCGCCACGCGCACAAGGCCGGGGTCTCGATCGCTGCTGGGACGGATTTCGGCGGCGGGTCCCTACGGGCGAACCACCTCGCGTGGGAGGTCGAGGCGCTCGTCGAAGCGGGTCTCGAGCCCTGGGAGGCGCTGGAAGCGGTAACCGTACGGGGCGGGGAATTGCTAGAGGAACCGGAGGCTGGCCGAATCCGGGAGGGCGGCCCGGCAGACTTCTTCCTCGTGCACGGGGATCCACTCATGGACCCTAGTGCCCTCTGGCGAGTATGGCGATCGGCCTGGCTCTAGGTCACTCACGTGTGACCGATGTCCGGTGTTCGACGAGGCCATCGACCGGAGGATCGCCGAGAAAGGAGGGAGGGTAACCGAGCTCGCCCCGGAGTCCGGGTTCACCCCTCGGCCGTCCCATTCCGGACAGGAACGAGGGACCAATGTCCCCGAGGAGACCCGGGCCGAGCGCCAACCACTTGAACGGCTACGTCACCCGAGAGCTGGTGAAACCGATGTCTGCGACGGGGATCCAGGTGGACGGCCTTGGTCAATGAAGTCGTGCTCGCCATCGTTGTCGGGGCGGTCTCGATGTTCCTGGGGGCCCTCCTGAACCGAATGTCCCCTATGATCCTGGGGACCCTTCGTGCCAAGATTCAAAGGCTCCGCTGGAAGGCGTACATCCTGGATGAGTATCCCAACCGGGACCTCATGGTCCGCTTGAAGCAGAACTCCGAGGTGCACATTCTGGGGAGAAGACACAGGGTGACTGGCTTTGTCGTGTTGGATCACCTCGGGGAAAAGGGCTACGTCTTCTGGCTCACGACGAATGGACTCGTGCGATGGCTGGAGTTTCGCAAGAGCGAGATCATCCTCTGGGGCGAATGGACAGATCCCGATCTGTGGGGCGATTCCGCTACAGAGAGAAAGCAACCAGGACCCATCCTCGTGCGCACGATCGAGGAGATGAAGGGTCCACCTCTCATCGAACTCGATGGTGTTCGGGCTCTGATCGTTGATAGGCGATCCTCCTCTCGGGCCCGTCTGATCTGGGGTCGATGGGCGAGAGACGTGGCCTATGAGGAGACGGTTTACGACTTCGTGGACGCCATCGTCGTGGATGGAGAGAAGGAGGCCACCGTGGACGGGAGACGGGTCTATACAACGTTAGGGGCCTACGGCGGCCAGGCCGTATTCGACGAGATACTGGTTGGAAACGAATTGCGATCCGCTCACATCGAAGTGCTGACCTGAGAGCCAGGAACTGGCTGTCTCGAGGAGACTTTCCATGAAATTGCGTCCCAGACCCTGATCAACCTCGAGCGATGCTTCCTGGTTCACATCGTCAATTCTGGGGTTTTCGAACACCTGAAGGGGCAAGTCCGCGTTGGCGTGTGGCATTACAGAGCTAA
>JBHHWA010000007.1:0-15878 GCA_046756285.1 Thermoplasmata archaeon | reverse complement strand
TGACGTAGGGGAGGCCCCGCCAGAAGAGGAGGTTGTACTCGCTCAGGTCGCCGTGCACGAGGCCCGCCCGGTGTATTCGCTTCAGGTCGAGGAGGAGAAGGTGGAGCAGGCGCTCGGGGTCGTCCACGCGGACGTGACGTAGCTCTGGGGCGGGGCGCGTCTTGCTTCCCAGGTAACCCATCACAAGGACGTTGTCGCGGACGACGTAGGGCCGTGGGACCCGTACGTGGAACTGCCGCATGCGCGCCAGGTTCTTGAATTCCTTGCTCGCCCACGCGAAGATCAGCTTACGGCGGCTCCCCCCGACGCGAAGGAACCGGGGATCCCCCTCGATGTACCGAGAGAGGGCCCGGAAGGTGGAGGTGGACACCCGGTAAATCTTGACCGCCCGGGCCCCGTCCCGACTCGTCGCGCGGAAGACGTTCCCCTCCTTCCCCGTAGCCACGGGGTAGTCCAAGGTCTCGATGACCCGGCTGCTGATGAGCCGCTGGAGGACGAACAGGGTCGCGTGGTCGAAGACCTCGTCGTAGGTTTTCCGTTCGTCCTCGTCCCGGATGCGCTTCCGCCAGGCTTCCACCTGGGTCTCGAGGAGCCGGAGCGCGCCCTCCTCCATCCTCCGACCGCCGTCCGTTAGAAGATATCCACGCTTTCGGGGATTACGCCCTTCCGGCTGAGGTAGGTCGCCTCCGTCTTCAGGTAGCGGTAGACGATATCGGCCTTCTCAGGCTGGAAATCCCAGGGCTTCAAGATAACCAGATCGCCTTCTCGGATCCACATCCGCTTCCGCAACTTGCCCGGGATGCGGGCGAGTCGGGAGATGCCGTCGGCGGACGCGACCCTAATGTGGGAGGCGCCCAGGAGTTGATCTGCGATCCCGAACATCTCTCCTTTCTTCTTGTTCGGAAGACGACTGCGGATGTACTCGCCCTCTCCACCTGCCAAGGGCTAATCCATGCGAGACCGCGTATATGAGGATTGGCCAGCCTGTTATCGAGTCCGATAATCGCGCCGGCAACCAGGCTCTAAGAGAACTGTCGTTCGTCCGCAATGAGGACGCCGTCGGGGAGACGAAGCTCCACGTTGTCCACGAACCCGAACCAGTACACGACAACACCATCGCCAAAGAGGTCGACGTAGGGTTTGAGCTGCCGACGCACGTGACGTTTAATCTCGTAAGGGTCGCCGAAGCTGGCCTTGCTCTCGAGCCAGTGGATTCGTCGTCCATCGAACTCCAAGGGATCTTGGAGGAGGGCGTCCGGGGTCTTGTCGAACTTGTCGCGGAGGTCGGCCTCCTTCCGGAACGGTACGTCCTGCGCTTCGAGCCACTCCCAGAGTCGAGTCTCCCCCCAGGCCCCCCGCTGGTATTGGCGCTCGGTTCCCGCGGGCGAGTAAATCAAGTCCTCCTCGCTGACCTCCCGGAGTTCCCTCCGGAGCCGCTTGTCCTTCACGCTGTCCAGGTCCTTGACCATCTTCCAAAAACGCTTGCGGGAGACGCCTTCCTCCCCTAGCACGAGGAGGGCGACGAGGATGGGCGGGAAGTTGCGCCGACGGGCAAGCTCCACGAGAGGGGTTCCCTGCTTCCACTGATGACGGAGCCGGCGGCCTTGCCGCTTCACCTTGTAAAACCGCTTCGTCGCGTCTCGCACGACCCGCTGCGTGTAGATGACGGTGAGGAGTTCTTCATCGTGGGAGGAGGTACGGACCAGCCTCTCCAGGTCCCGTCGTGTGTTCAGGCGCTTGTACAGGCTCCTGTACGTCTCGTGATCCATGCCGATGTTTCCGGGTTTCCTATTGAGGCTAACTTTATTAAAGCGTTATGAGGCCAGTCCCAGGTGCCGAGAGTCGACGCCCAGACCGTAAGGAATGGCCACCTCGGGGAAAAGGGTAAAGACCGAAGTCCGATGAGGGGGGTCGGTGAGCGGGATGAAGGTCACCTGGCTCGGTCACGCGGCGTTCCTCTTGGACGGGGACGACCGGATCCTTGTGGATCCGTTTCTCACGGGAAACCCGGCGGCTGCCACCACTGCCGAAGAGGTAGAGTGCGACCTCGTCTGCGTCACCCACGCCCACGGGGATCACTACGGGGACGCCGTCGCGGTCGCGACCCGCCTCGGAGTTCCTCTGGTCGCCATCTACGAGATTTCGGTCGTCGCGGAGGCCCAAGGCGCCGAAACGGTGGGGATGAACGTCGGAGGGTCGACGACGGTCGGCCACACGCGAATCACCATGACCCATGCCGTCCACTCTTCCTGCTTCGTCGGAGACGGCAAGGTGGAGGCGGGGGGAAACCCGGCTGGCTTTGTGATCGACTCGGGCGCCCGAGTCTACCACGCCGGCGACACGGCGGTCTTCGGCGACATGGCTCTCATCGGAGAGCTTTACCAGCCGGAGCTGGCATTGCTGCCGATCGGCGACTTCTACACCATGGGCCTCCGGGAGGCGACGAAAGCCACGGCCCTGCTCGGGGTGAACCAGGTCATCCCCATGCACTACAACACCTTCCCCGTCATCGAGCAGGACCCCGCCGCCTTCCGCTCGGCCGTGACGGAGAAGACCCGCTCCCAGGTCACCCTCCTGGAGCCCGGGGAGAGTCACAGCCTGAAATAGCAAACCTAAAGAGCGGCCCCTGGGTTGAACGGTACTGGCCATGGCGGCGGAGATTGCTCGCGTCATCTCGGAGGCGGCCTACCAAGCCTACGAGAAGAAGCTCCTGCGGGAGGTCCTCGAAGGCCCCGTGCCCCATCACCTCGCCATCATCATGGACGGGAACCGGCGGTTCGCCGAGGAGGTGGGCCTGAGTTCCGCGGACGGGCACGAGCGGGGGCGGGAGAAGCTGGAGGAGGTCCTGGAGTGGTGCATGGACCTAGGCATCCGCATCCTCACGGTCTACGCCTTCTCCACGGAGAACCTGCGCCGGGACGACGGGGAGTTGGATGACCTGATGAGCCTGTTCGCGAAGAACTTCCGGCGGGCCGGCGACGACGAACGGGTCCACGAGAACAAGGTCCGCATCCGCGTCCTCGGCCAGACCGAGCAGCTTCCCGCCGCGGTCCAGGACGCGATCGCCTACGCCGAGGAGCGCACGGCCGACTACGACGCGTATCTCTTCAACCTCGCCGTCGCCTATGGAGGACGCGAGGAGATCCTCGACGCCATCCGCCAGCTGGTGGAGGACGCCGTGGAGGGACGCGTCTCTCTGGACGAGATCGACGAGGGGGTCTTCTCCAAACGACTGTACACGGCCGACCTGCCCGATCCCGACCTGATCTTGCGCACCTCGGGGGAGGAACGCATCAGCAACTTCCTCCTCTGGCAGCTCGCCTACAGCGAACTCTACTTCGTCGACGTCTTCTGGCCCGGCTTCCGCAAGATTGACTTCCTAAGGGCGATCCGCTCCTTTCAGATGCGGCGTAGGCGGTTCGGTCGCTAAGCGCGGGCTCGGTAACGGCGGACTTCAGCCCCGCAGATGGGGCACGCCTCATGGGTCTCCGCCCAGTACCTTCCGCAGCCCCGACACCGGAAGGACCACCCCTCTCGACGACGAATCCCCGGAAGGAGGGCGGGTCGATAAGGAAGACCCAGCCGGTCTGCGACATTCTGGATGGCGTAGTCGTCGGTCACGACGGCGGCGTCCAGCTGCAGGGCGAGGGCGAGCACCTCCTGGTCCGTGCGGGACAGGCTGGCGTCGTCTCCGGTCTCCCGCGATGCCTGAGAGACGCGACGCAGGTCGGTATCCCGTGGCTCGAAGATTCGGCTCTTCGTCTCCAGGACGGCCTCGACGCGAGGGTCCAGGCCCCCCTTATTTCGAGCCTCGCGCATCACGCTGGAGGGGATGTAGACCTCCCCGGCGAAATCCATGCCGGAGAGGATGGCCGAGGTGTCGAGAACGAGTCTCACGAGGAACCCTCGGGCGCTTACGAGGCGAGCCGCTCCGTAATCTCCAGCCGGTCGTAAATCTCCTCCACCGCCCGCCGTGCATCGGGCTCCTCTCCGCCCTTAACGAGGATGCGGCCTGTCTTGTAGAGGGTCCGCTCGGGTTCGTCGTGAATCAGGAGGAGCACTCCACAGTCGGTAATGCGATAGCCATCGTCAGCGAGGGCGTCTCGAGCCTCTGCCAGGTTAAGGACGAGGTGCTTCCTAAGGGTGGCCACGTAGGCGGCCGTGGTACGGCAGGGTCGCATCATGAAATAACTCATGCGCGCTCCCGTCAACCGGCGGCCGTCTATTTAGCTTCCACCGCGGGGACCTCAACGAGGGCCGCCCGTTCCAAGCTCGCGATGGAATCCTCCAGGAGCGTGTCGTAGGGCAACCGCGCTTCCTCGGCTTCCACCACCTCCAGCTTGGCCCGCGTCGTCGGATGGGCGGGTCCCAGGACGTCACACACTTCCGGTCCCACCGAGATGGGGTAGGTCCCGATACGCTCGGCCTCGCGCACAATGTCGACCTTGTCCCAGCCAATGAGGGGTCGGAGGACGGGGAGTCGGACGGCAGCCTCGATGGCTCGGAGGTTCCAAATGGTCTGACTCGACACCTGACCGAGGCTCTCTCCGGTGACGAGGAAGTCCGCCCCTTCCCGCCGCGCCAGGTCCTCCGCGACGCGGAACATGAGGCGCTTGGACAGGACGAAGTAGTACCGTCGGCGGGCCTTGCGGGCGATCTCGGCCAATGCGTCCCCAAACTGCGCCACGTAGAGGGCCGAGAAGCCGAGGAGGTCGGCCAGCCGCCGGGACTTCTCCTCGGGGGCGCGGTCTGTGAAGGGTTCCAGGGAGCAATGGAGGGCGACGATCTCGACGCCCCGAGCGGCCACGAGATGACCGGCCACCGGACTGTCAATGCCCCCGCTCAGCAGGAGCGTGCCCCTTCCAGACTTCAACGCGTATTGAGCGCTGAAGGGATTTATAACGGTTGGCGGCCGCTAGGCCCATGAAGGTGCGATGGAGGGCCCGTGCCACATCCGGGGAAGAGACCCCTCGAGTGATCGCGCGGCCATTTGTGGACCACCCCTCTTATGGGCCATCAGCAGTACGCAGCTCCATGAGCCGCCTCGAGCCGATTCCCGTGGCGGAGATCCAGGCCGCCCGCGAACGGATCGCCGGTACGGCCGTGCGGACGCCGTTGATTCGTCTCAATGTTGAGGGCGCCCCGGCCGAGATCCATCTCAAGCTGGAGAACTTGCAGCCGGTAGGTTCCTTCAAGATGCGGGGAGCGGGGAATGCGGTGCTCAAGGCGAGGGCCGAGGGCCTGGAGGAGCGCGTCTGGACGGTGAGCGCCGGGAATATGGCCCAGGGGCTGGCGTGGTACGCTCGTCACGTCGGTCTGCCCAGCACCGTCCTCGTTCCCGACAACGCGCCGGCAACGAAGCTGTCCGCCCTCGAACGCATGGGAGCCGACATCGTCTCGGCCCCCGTCGCGGAGACGTTCCGGGTGGCGGAGTCGGGTCATTATGCGGGTATCGAGGGTCACTTCATCCACCCCTTCGCAGACCCCGACGTGATCGCGGGCAATGGCACCATCGGACTGGAGATCCTGGAGGATCTCTCCGAGCTGGACTCCGTGGTGATTCCGTATGGGGGTGGAGGACTCAGCACCGGAATTGCCTCTGGCCTCCAGGCCCTTTCCCCCGAGGTGAAGGCATTCGCCGCGGAGGTGGAGACGGCCGCTCCTCTGGCAGCCTCCCTCTCGGCGGATGCCCCGCAGGAGATCGCCCGGGTCTCGAGCTTCATCGACGGCATCGGGCACCCGCTGGTGTACCCCGACATGTGGCCTCTGGCGCGGGATCTCCTCAACGCCTCACTGGTGGTCCCGCTGGAAGAGGTCGTGGCGGCCATTCGCCTCCTCCTCGAGCGCCATCGAATCGTGGTCGAGGGGGCGGGGGCGACCTCCGTGGCGGCGGCGCTGATGGGAGGCGTCGAGGGGGAGAAGGTCGTCTGCGTGGTCTCAGGGGGCAACCTGGACGCGCGGAGCCTCCAGACGATCCTCCGGGGGGAAATCCCGGGACCTCCCGGTTTGGAAGGCTGACGCGAATCCACGCTAGGGGGCGTCTTCCCACGCGCACTCGAGGATGAATGGACCTAGTTGTACATCGACAGGTCGTCGCGGGAGGGGAACTCCTCCGGTCCCTCCTCCTCCCCGATGTCCTCAAACACGACGCCGAACAGGGCGCTCACCATCTCCCGAAGTTGGGCGATCTCTTCACGTAGCCGCTTGACCTCTGCCAAAAGCTCGTCCCTGCTCTCCTCCATGGGGAATTCCCCTGTGATTTCCGCCTATGCGAGGCCTTGCTTTAATCCTTTCTCCAGCCCACAACGGAGTCGTATACGGTGGACACCTTCCGGGGTTCGGTGCGCTCACATACCTCGCAGTAGAGCTCCCTTCCCTGCTTCACCATAGGCGAGCGATCGCGGGTGCAGAGGCCCCGGACCACGCCCAGGGCCGGTTCGCTGGTCGCGAGCTGGAGCGAGGGCTCGGTCTGGACCACCCGGGCCCGGACCAAGTCGGCGATGCGCATCTCCCGCTTCACGTCCTCCGTGTACTGATCGGAAATCTTGGAGATGTGGATCGTGCCCTCGGTCTGTCCTGTGACGGCCCGTTCGTTCCCCTCGACGGCCTCGACGTCAACGATGACCATGCTCGGGCGGCTGTCCCTGACGGTGGCCAGAACGATGTCGCCCACCTTGAGCTCCAGGGGTGGGTTGAAACCGCGGACGCGGGCGACGCGCTCCTGGGGGTCGAGACTCAACTCCCCCATCTGGGACGCATAGATGTCCCCGTCGAGCTCGTACGTCCCCTCGCCCGAGATGTACTCTTCCACGACGGCCACGCGTTGCCCTGGGAATACGACTTTTGCCTTCATGCGTCCTCCCTCAGAACCCGGAAGTGCTGGACCTCGACCTCGCTCCTATTCTTCCGATGGTAGGGTTGGAGATGGGGCAGCGGGAACTTATACGTTCTCCGGTCCTGGACGGTCCCTCCCAGGCGGTTTAGCTCGCGCTCCACGTACGGCCCCGTCGCCGCGTTGTGGAACGTGTACACGACGGGGGCGGCCCGCAGGGCTGCCTGCAGGAAGGGTCGGTCCGCGTGCTTGGTCTGGCCGCCAAAGGGAGGGTTCATGAATACCGTGTCCACCTGTTCGTCAAAATCCCGGACGTCGCCGTGTGTGAACACGACCTCGAGGCCGTGGTCTTCGGCGTTGCGACGCGCGACTTGGAGGGCGTCCCGGTCCACATCGAGGGCCACCACCCGGGCGGCATCGAGATGGGCCGCTCCTACCGCCAGGACACCGTTTCCACACCCGAGATCCGCGACGCGTCGTCGCCAGACGTCTCGGTGGCCGTAGGCCCGAAAGAGGACCTCGGCGGCGATTTCCGCCGGGACGGAGTACTGCTCCAGCGTGTCCTTGGGGCGGGGGAGCGGATCGAGGTTCTGGAGGAAGATGGCCAGGTCCCTCCTCTTGATCGTCGGGCATGCCACGGGTTCCATCAGCGGGGAAACCACGCCGTGCGGCGGCTTCAACCTTTTCGCCTGAGTTGGCGCCCTGCCTCCTCGGCCTGTTGGGTCGCGTCCCGGAGGGGAATCCCGAGGGATTCTGCGGCCTCCCGCACGTCCTCGTACTCCGGTTTGACATTCAGGACCTCTCCTTGTGCGTCCCGCGCGACCTTGAATCGAATCTTCGCCCCCTCGAGGGCGGGCACTTCGAGGGTCTTGGTCTCCCGCTCCAGGACCATCCGGCGCTGGGTCGAGTTGACCCGAACTCCAAGGGTCCCCGTCTCCCGCTGGATCAGGCCGACGATTCGATCCTCCCGTCCCGGCGGGGTGAAGACCTGCAGGAGGTGACCCGGTCGGTTTTTTTTCGTTACCGTGGGTACCAGATGGAAGTCCAGCACACCGGCCTCCGTCAGGCGTTGCGCCAGGTGGCCCAGGACCTCCCCTGTCACGTCGTCGAGATTGGTCTCCAGCACGGAGATGACCTCCTCTCCCGGGGGGCCACTCGTGCCCAGCATGGCTCGCAAGACGTTGGGGATGCCCGCCACTTCCCGACCTCCCGCCCCGTACCCGATGGCCGCTGCCCGAATCGTAAAGGTGGGATCGAAACTGTCGACGAGGGCCGCCAACAGGGCCACCCCCGTAGGCGTCGCCAGCTCCCCGTCCGCAGAGGTCAGGTGGAATGGGATGCCGTACGCAGTCAGGATCTCGGCCGTTACCGGGGGTGGGACGGGGAGGCGCCCGTGCCGGGACTCCACGGTGCCGCTACCGACGGCGACGGGCGTGGAGACGATCTGGGTCTGACCATCCAGGACGTCTAGGTCGTCGAGGAGGACCGATGTTCCGAGCAGGTCCAGGAGGGTGTCCAGGGATCCCAGCTCGTGGAGGCGAGCGTCCTCGGCCCTCCTCCCATGCACCTCGCCCTCCCCTTCAACCAAGATGCTGCCGGCCCGGAGGGCCACCTCCTCGGCCTGACCGGTCAGGGTGATTGCCGAAGCGGTCTCTTTGAGTTCCGTGAGAAAGTCGGCCGCCGACCACCCCTTCTCCGTCTCGGGAAGGGACCAGTCCGCCCACTGAACGTCGAGGCCTCCGCGGCTGACCCGGTTCGCCTCCAAGGCAACCTGCTGGCCGGAGGCTTTCGACACGGTCTTAACCAGGTCGTCCAACGAACCGCGGCTCGCCCCGAGGTCCAACAGGCAGCCGAGGAGCATGTTTCCGCTGATGCCGGCCAACGACGGGTCGAGGAGGAGGACGCCGGCCACGGACCCCCCTCTATGCGATGTAACGGTCGGCTGAGCCCTCGTAGTCCTTCAGTGCGACGACGCTCGAAAGCTGTCCGATGATCTCTCGTGCGAGCTCTCGGGTGAAGGAGTTTTCCGGGATCTCATCCGTCTCCTGAATCCAGGTGAGGACCTCCCCGAGCGCTGCCTTCATCTCGTCCGTCGTGAGGTCCTCATCCATCCGCGAGACGGCTTCCTCCGTCCGGAGCATGGCGAAAACGAAGTCCTTGCACAGCCCGACGAGGTGCGTGACATTCTCGGAAGTCATCTGCTCGTCCCAGGCAAAGAAGGGGTCCCGGAGGAATAAAGGTTCCTTCAGGCGGCCCTAGAGCTGTTCCAAGAGGGCCTTGACCCGCCGCTCAATCTCGTCGCGGAGGCCCCTCGCCTCCTCCGCCCCCATGCCACTCGGGTCGGCGAGGGCCCATTCCTCCGCCCGATCCAGGACTTCGGCGGGACAGGCCTCTTCCGGGGTGCACCCCATCGTCACGATGCGGTCGGCCTGGCTCGCGAACGCCATGTCTACGAACTTCGGGACGTGAAGGGAAATGTCGATGTCCCGCTCCCCCATGAGGCGTACCGCCGCCGGGCTGAGACCCGAGGCAGGGTTCACGCCCCCGCTCCGGACGAGGACGCCCCGCGGCGCGTAGTGTCGGGCGAACCCCTCTGCCATCTGACTACGGAAGCTGTTCCCCACGCAGATGAAGAGGACCCGCTTGACCACGATCGACCTCCGGCGAAGCGCCGTCCGGCTCGCTCAGTAGCGCGTGAGGCTGGGATCGACCTTCTGCGCCCAGGCGTCGATGCCCCCCGCCATGTTCCAGACGCGCGTGAACCCCAGGTCCCGGAGGAATTGGGTGATGCGGGCGCTGCGGGCGCCGGTGTGGCAGTGGACCACGATGTTGTCTGCCGTGCTGAGTTCTCCGACTTTATAAGGGACCTCCCCCACGGGCATGAGCCTGGCACCGTCGATGTGGACGATCTGCCACTCGACGGGCTCCCGGACGTCCAGGAGCATCGCATCGCCCTTCTGGACCATCGCGGCGGCTTCCGCCACGTCGACCTGGAACTCGCTCGCCAAGGCGTCCTCCTCCCCCAGCCCGCAAAAGGCCTCGTAGTCGATGAGCTCCGTCACGGTGGGGTTCTCCCCACACACCGGGCAGCTCGGGTCCTTCCGGAGCTTCAGCTCTTGAAAGCGCATCCTCATCGCATCGAAGAGCAGGAGGCGACCCACCAGGGTGTCCCCCTTCCCGAGCAGGACCTTCAGCGCCTCGTTGGCCTGGAGACTCCCGATGATACCCGGCAGTACACCGAGGACGCCCCCCTCCGCGCAGCTCGGTACGAGGCCCGGCGGCGGGGGCTCCCGATAGAGGCAGCGGTAGCAGGGTCCCTGCGCCGCATCGAAGACGGAGACCTGCCCCTCGAAGCGGAAAATGCTCCCGTAGACGTTGGGCTTGTCCAGCAGGACGCTCGCGTCGTTCACCAGGTACCGGGTCGGGAAGTTGTCCGTCCCGTCGATGATAACGTCGTAGTCCCCCAAAATGTCCAGGGCGTTGTCACTGGTGAGGCGAACTTCGTGGGTCTCCACCTGGACGCCGGGGTTGAGCGCCTCCAACCTCTCCTGGGCCGCCTTCAGCTTCGGGCGGGCCAGGTCCGAGGTGTCGAAGAGGACCTGACGCTGGAGGTTGCTCTCGTCTACGGCGTCGAAGTCCACGAGGCCGAGGCGTCCCACGCCTGCGGCGGTGAGGTACATCCCGAGGGGGGCCCCGAGACCGCCGACCCCCACCACCAAGGCGCTGGAGCGGCGGAGTTTCTCCTGCCCCTCCAAGCCCACCTCCGGGAGAATGAGGTGTCGGCTGTACCGCTTGATCTCCTCCTGGGTGAGCCCCTGCTGGGCAGGACGAGGACCGAGAGTGACGTTCGGGAAGGCACCGCCTGCGACGCTCGGAACGATGATGACGGTGTCCCCCTCACCCACGGAGGTGGCCTCCCGCTCCAGGTACCGGATGTCCTGGTCGTTGACGTAGACGTTCACGAAGTTTCGGAGCTTGCCGTTATCGCCCAGGAGGTACCGCCTGAGGGGCCCGTATTGATCAACCAGCCCGTCCAGGAGCTCCTGAACCGTCTCCCCCTCTATCTCGAGGCTGTCTCGATCCTCCACGTACTGCCGCAGCGGGGTGGGAACGCGCACGGTCACGGTAGGCTTACTCATGCTCACTCTCTCCTACTTTTCCACGACTAATAAACCTCAAGGACTCCTCCACCATTCCCTCCTCTTCCCGGCGCCAGGCGGTCGCCTCCCCCTCCTCCTCGGCCCGCGTGGCCACGATGAGGTAGGAATACCAGGGCCACGCCCGCTCCGTATCGGTGTGGGAAGGGGCCGCGGGATGGTCGGGGTGGGAGTGGTAGAAGCCGAGGAGGACGAGACCCCGATCCCGGGCCTCGCGGTCCCCGTCGACGATGTCCTGCGGGTCGATTTCGTACCGGTCCCGCGTCGTGTCGGCCCGGAGATTCGCCGCGCGCCGCGTCACTGTGACTTGCCGGACATCTCCATCGAGACCGAGGAGCAGGCCACACACCTCCGAGGGATACCCCTCGCGCGCGTGCCGGTGGAGTTCCTGGAGCAGGGTCTTGGGCAGCTCCAGCATCTAGCCCTCCTCCCAGTAGCGCTCGGCCAGGTACCGTTCCCCCGCGTCCGGGAACACGGTCACGACGTCGCCTTCCTGGAGTCCTTCGGCCACGCGAAGCGCGGCGGCTAGGGCGGCTCCGGACGAGGTGCCCACCAGGAGGCCTTCCTGCTCGGCCAGGAGGCGGGCGGAGCGCTGGGCCTCTTCGGTCTCCACGAACAGGGCGTCGTCCTGAATAGAGGGATCGAAGACGCCCGGTTGCAACGAGCTTTCCATGTGCTTCAGCCCCTCGATGCCGTGGAGGGGCTCCGCGGGCTGGAAGCCCACGACTTGGATGGAAGCGTCATGCTCCTTGAGCCTCCGCCCCGTCCCCACCAGGGTCCCGCCGGTCCCGACCCCCGCGACGAAGTGGGTGACCTCTCCGCCCGTCTGGTCGAGGATCTCCGCTCCCGTGCCTTCGTAGTGGGCGGTCCAGTTCGCGGGATTGTTGTACTGGTCCACATAGACGTACGCCTCCGGATCCTCGGTCTGGATGCGACGCGCCACTCGCTGAGCGCCGTCGGTCCCCGCCAGCGGGTCCGTCAGGACGAGCTCTGCCCCGAAGGATTGCATGATTCGCTGCCGCGCCCCGCTCGCGTTGGAGGGGAGGACGAGCTTGGTGGGGATACCAAGGGCCGCCCCGAGCATGGCAAGGGCGATGCCCGTGTTGCCCGAGGTCGCATCCAGGAGAGTCGTTCCAGGGCGGAGGGCACCCGTCTCGAGGGCGTCCCGAATCATCCATAAGGCGGCCCGATCCTTGACGCTACCGCCCGGATTGAACCACTCCGTCTTGGCGCGAAGGGTTACCCCCCCGAGGCCCCAGGCCTCGGCGTTCAACCGGAGGAGCGGTGTGTTCCCGATTAATGCGGCGATCGGCAGGTCCTCGAGCCTCCGGCCTGGAGAGCCCCGCACGCTACGCTGCATCTACGGGCCGTCCCCTTGGTAGGCCTCGAGCCCGATGCGGAGTGTGCTCAGGGAGAGGAGGGCGCACTTTAGGCGCGCGTGGCTGATGGGAATCCCGAGGGTCTGAAGCACGGCGTCCTCGTCGATCGTGAGGACTTCCTTCAGGGTCTTCCCCTTCAGCCTGACAGTCAGCATGGAGGCAGAAGCCTGGCTGATGGCGCACCCCTGCCCCTGAAACCGCACGTCCTCCACGACGCCGTCGGCGTCGAGCTTGAGGTAGAGCGCGATCTCGTCGCCGCAGAGGGGGTTGTCCTCCCGCGCCCAGATGTCGGGCGCCTCCAGCTCTCCCTTGTTCCGCGGGTTCTGGTAGTGATCCAGAATGGCCTCCTGATACATCTCGTAACTCAAAGGCGGAAGACCTCCTTGACGCGCTCCAGGCCCTCGGCCAGACGATCGGCCTCCTCCTCCGTGTTGTACACGTAAAAACTCGCCCGAGAGGTGGCGGGCACGTCCAGCCGATCCATCAGGGGCTGGGCGCAATGATGGCCCGCCCGGACGGCGATGCCCTCCGCATCCAGGATGGAGGCGATGTCATGGGCGTGGACCCCTTCGAGAAGGAAGGAGACGACGCCCGCCCGATGGTCGACGTCGGTGGGGCCGAAGACACGGAGGCCCGCGATTGTTCCCAGGCGCTCCAGGGCGTAGGCAGTGACGGCCTTCTCGTGCTCCCTGACGCGATGCATGTCTAGCCCCTGCAGGTAATCCACCGCAGCCCCCAGGCCAATGGCCCCCACGATGTTGGGGGTCCCCGCCTCAAACTTCCATGGCAGGTCGTTCCAGCGGGCCCATCCCAGGTGGACCTCCCGAATCATCTCGCCGCCCCCGAGGAAGGGCTCCATCTCTTCCAGGATGTCCTCCCGTCCGCAGAGCGCCCCGATGCCCGTGGGCCCCAGCATCTTGTGCCCGGAGACCGCCAGGAAGTCGGCGTCGACGGCCTGGGCATCGACGGGCATGTGGGGCGCGGACTGGGCGGCGTCGACGAGGCAGAGGGCCCCAGCCTCATGGGCCCTCTTGGCGATTTCCGCCACGGGGTTGATGGTTCCCAGCACGTTGGAGCATTGGGTCACGGTGACGAGCTTGGTTTTCGGGGTAATGAGCTCGTCGTAGTCCTCCATCTTGAGGGTGCCGTCGTCGTGGATGTCCACCCACTTGAGGACCACGCCCTTCTGGTCCTGCAGGAAGTACCAGGGGATCGTGTTGGAGTGGTGCTCCATGACGGTGGAGACGATCTCGTCCCCCTCCTGGAGGCCCCCCTTCATCCCCCAACCGTAGGCGACGGCGTTGATGGCCTCCGTCGTCCCGCTGGTGTAGACCACCTCCTCCCGGGCCCGGACGTTGAGGAAGGCCTGGAGCTTGTCCCGTGCGTCCTCATACTCCTCCGTGGCCCGCTCTCCGAGCTCGTGGATCGCCCGGTGGACGTTGGCCGTGTAGAGGTCCATGTACTCGTTCATCTTCTCGACGACCGCTCGGGGCTTCTGGGATGTCGCCGCGTTGTCGAGGTAGACCAACTTCTTCCCGTGAACCTCCTGGTCCAAGACGGGGAAGTCCTTGCGGATAGCTCGGGTGTCCAGCGCGCTCTCCTTGACCTTACCTACCATCTTCACGCCTCCTCACGCAGCCAATCGTACCCCCGTTCCTCCAGATCGACGGCGAGGTCCTTGCCGCCTGAGCGGGCGATGCGCCCGTCAACCAGGACGTGAACCTCCTTCGGGACGATGTACCGGAGGATGCGCTGATAGTGCGTGATGAGAAGGATGCCCGTTCCCTCCTTCGCGAGCCGGTTCATGGCGTCGGCGACGATCTGGAGGGAATCGATGTCCAGTCCGGAGTCCGTCTCATCCATGACGGCCAAGGGGGGACGAAGAAGGGCCAGCTGGAGAACCTCCGCCCGCTTCTTCTCCCCTCCCGAGAAGCCCTGGTTCACGTAGCGATGAAGGAACGTCTCCTCCATACCAAGGCCCTCGAGCTGCTCGCGCACGCGGGCGTCGAAGGCCTCTCCATTCAGCTCGTCGGGCCGGAGGGACCGATGGGACTCCCGCAGGAATCGGGTCATCTTGACCCCGGGAAGGTCCGTGGGGTACTGAAAGCCGAGGAAGAGGCCGCGTCGGGCGCGCTCGTCGGTCTCCATGGACATGAGGTCCTCTCCGTCCAGCAGCACCTGTCCGCCGAAGACCCGGTAGCCCGGATGGCCAAGGAGAACGTAGGCGAGGGTGGACTTCCCGCTCCCGTTGGGCCCCATCAGGGCATGGATTTCTCCCTGACGAACCGTGAGGCTGATGCCCTTGAGGATCTCCTTCTCCTCGATCCCGGCACGGAGGTCTAGGATGTCCAATTGTGCGGGCATGAAGGCTCCTGAAATCTGGCCAAAATAACGGCGTTATCAATTAAGTAGTTTGTCAGATTCCAATGGGGCGCCGCCAGATCGCCCACCGCCTCACTCAAGCAGGTTCTCCAAGCGCTCCTCGTCGTCCACCTCGTCGGACAAGGCCTCGAGGGCGAGGCGGTAGGTCACGAGGTCTACGTCCCGGCAGTAGTCGGCCAATTCCTTGTAGAACTCGATCTCCTGCCGCTCTCCATCCAAGCTGTCCTCCAGCATCTTGTGGAGCGCCTTCCGGTCTTCCGGAGGCGCCCGGATGTGGGCGTAGGAGTGCCGTTCGAACTCCGACGGTCGCGTGAGGGGGCGCCCTCCGAGTTGTACGATGCGCTCCATCAACGTCTCCATGTGCTGCCACTCGTGCTGCGAAAGGAGCGTGAAGATCTCGGACATCTCCGGGGCATCCAGGCCGGCGGCCCACTTAGAGAGGTAGAGGAAGCGGTAGGCCTCGAGGCCCTCCGTAGCCAGGGCCTGGTTCAACCGCTTGATGACCTCCTCCGCGTGCTTGCCGACGATTTCCTTCCCCTTTTCTCCCATGTGTGGATCCTCCGTTACACGTGTCTCGATGAACGCCACATGGGACCTACTCCCACTTGCGGAGGAGACGCTCCAGGTACTCCTCCTCCTTCACCTCGTCCGCTAGGATTTCCAGGGCCATCCAGTACGTCACGTCGTCCTTCCCATCCGTCGACTCAACGAGGCCCCGGTAGAACGCAACGGCGGTCCGTTCGGCTTCGAGGCTGCTCTCCACCATCGCCCGCAGATCCGTCTGATCCGCCGGGGGCTCGTGGTAGTCCACGAACGACGTACCCTCCCAGTCCGAGAGCCGGTACACCGGGCGTCCCCCCAATTCGATGACGCGCTCCATCAGCTGCGCCATATGGGCCCTCTCGCCCTCCGAGAAGGCTTGAAAGTCGGCAGCGAGGGCGGGGGCGTGGATCCCCGCGGCCCACTTAGAAAGGTAGAGGAAGCGGTAGGCAAGAAGGGCTTCGGCCGCCACGCCTTGGTTCAAGGTGGCCACGAGGCTCACCGCGAGGTCCCCCACGATCTCTTTCCCCTTCTCTCCCATGCGGCTCGAGAAGCAATCGAGGGCCGACCTTAAGGCTTTGGTGAAAC
>JBHHWA010000006.1:0-17383 GCA_046756285.1 Thermoplasmata archaeon | reverse complement strand
CGCATCCGCTGCTGGCGCTTGCGGCGGCGCATGCGCTTCTTGCGCCACTTCCAACGCATCTTCCCGCGCTTCTTCCACGCGCGGGAGCCCCGCTTTATGGCATCACCAGGCGTCCCTAAGGAGGCAAGTATATAAGTAGCGAGCCGCCTAGGCCGCGGCATGGCTTGACAGGCCGTCCTCAGCTGCGGGGAAGCCCGCGGTATCCTCCGGGGACGGTCCCCGGGAGACGAGGCGGTCGCGCCTTTTCGAGACTTCCTAGGAACCGTGAGGACCCGGAGGGTGTCTCGCTGGCCTTCCCGTTGGAGGACGGCAAGGAGACCCGAACGACATGGTTCGTATCAAAGTCGTCTCGTTCGACCCCCAGCGGGCAACGAGAGAGGAATGGGCTCGGTACCACGCGTACCGGCGAAAGCGGCACGCGGAAACCGACCCCGACGACCCCGTGCTAGCGGACGCTACGGTTGAGGCGCAGCAGCGGAAGCCGGGTATTGCCTGGAAGGAGCTTGCCTTTCCCGTCATCGACGTCGATGGATCGGGGGAGTGGATCGGCTGGCAGACTTTCGAGTTCGCCCGCCCCGACGGGCCGAGCTACGAGGAAAACAGACACATCCTGTGGACCTGGATCTCGCTCTTGCCGTCCTACCGCCGACAGGGAATCGGTCGACGACTCCTCCGAGACGCCGCCAGCTATGCGCGCGAACACGGCAAGACCCTGATCGTCTCCTACGCCGAGGAGGCCTCCGGTCGGGCCTTCTGGAAGGCAGTGGGCGCCCAGGAAGCCCAGCACGACCGCCAGAGTCGGCTGGATCTTGAAGCGGTGGATTGGCCTATGGTCGAGCAATGGGCAGCCGAAGGGCCCGTGCGATCCCCCCGCTCGAGACTCGCCTGGTTCACGAATCGTATCGACGACGAAGACCTCGAGGAGTGGTGCACGGCGTTCACGGAGGTCTGGAACATGATGCCCCGGGACGATCTCGACATCGGGGATGAGGTGTTCACCCCAGAGCGAGTGCGGCAGACCGAGGAGGGCATCGCCGACGGGGGCGGGACCATCCTCACGGCCGTGACACGGGAGGAAGACGGGGCCATCTCGGGACTCACGGTGATGGGGTACTTCCCGGAGGAGGACTGGATGATCCACCAATGGATGACCGGCGTGCGACGCCCGTACCGAGGGCGGGGGCTCGGGAAGTGGATCAAGGCCGCGATGTTGCTGCGGCTTCGCGAGGAGTTCCCCCAGGTTCGCGTCGTCCGAACGGGCAACGCGTTCTCCAACGCGCCGATGCTCTCCATCAACGAGCGCCTCGGCTTCAAGCTGTACAGAGAAGGGATGGAGGTCCAGATCGGTCTGGGAGATCTCGACGCGTACCTCACCAAGAGGCCCGCGAGCGAGGCGCCTCTCGTCGAGACGGAGGATGGACTCGCCGGGATTTGAACCCGGGATCGCCGGCTTAGAAGGCCGGTGCCCTCTCCAGGCTAGGCTACGAGTCCCCGATTGCGAGTCGGAGGCCGTTATAAAGCTTTGATGCGGCCGTCCCTTTCCTCAACCGGGCCGTTAGACGCCCCGCGGCAGGAGACCCTCGAGAGCCTCGATGAAATCGCCGGCCACGCGCTCTGCGGCCAGCTCTCCCGTCGATTCCACGTAGCTCAAGATCAGGTGGTCCGCGACTTTGGTAACGCCTACGAGGTTGAACCGACTCAGATCCGCGTTGCACAGGATGGTCCGTCCGGTCCCTCGATACCAAGGCGTGAGCTTGCGTGCCCACCGGGCAGGGAATCGGATCTCGAGCGAGGGACCCACCAGGCTGGCGATATCCCCCTCCAACCGGACGAGAGAGACGCGTTGCTGGGGATGTCGCCGCTCCTCCGCCAGTTGAACCTCCTTCATCCTGGATGCTCCGAACGCCCTGGAAATCGATGGTCCGCCAACGTATTTAAAACAGGAAACCCTGCGAACGCACCGGGTCTGGGGACGGCGTCACAATGACCAGCGAGGCGCCCACGGCGGTCGAGGACGCCCTAGCCAAACGTCTTTTGGTAGGGACCAGCGGCTGGTCCTACGACTTCTGGACGGGGAGCTTTTATCCGCCGGGCACGCCCCCGCGGGATTACCTGCGACTCTACAGTTCCGTCTTCGACGTGGTGGAGGTGGACTCCAGCTTTTACCGCATTCCGCCCCGGGGCATGGTCGCGGGTTGGCGCCGGGCTACCCCGGAGGACTTCGCGTTCACCGCCAAGTTCCCCCGCCGCATCACCCACGAACTCAAGCTTCGGGGGATCGAGCGGCCCCTGGAGCAGTTCTACTCTGCCTTTGATGAGTTGGGATCAAAGCTTCACGCCTTCGTCGTCCAGTTCCCGCCTTCCTTCAAGGTGGAGAAGGACCTGCCGGCCCTGGAGGAGTTCCTTGGGCTGGTTCGGGGAGATGTTCCCCATGCCTTGGAGTTCCGGCATGCATCGTGGTTCGACCAAGACGTCTACGACCTCCTCGCGAGCCATAACGTGGCGCAGGCCTGGTCTACCACCCAGTACCTGGATTCCCCGCCAACCGTCACGTCCGACCTGATTTACCTCCGGATGATCGGGGATCGCTCCCTCAAACGGCTGGGCGAGCTCCAGAAGGATCGGAGCGAGGAGATGGGAGCCTGGGGAACCCGGATCCGAGACGCCATTCAGGACGTCCGCCAGGCCTATGTCTTCTTCAACAACCACTTCGCCGGCTTCGGCCCAGGGTCGGTGAACGAGTTTCACCGCCTCGCAGGCCTCATCGAGAGGGAGTTCCCCCAGTCGGGCCAGAAGACCCTGGCGGAATTCTGACCCAGGGGAGTCTTCATATTCGCGTCCTCGCATTCTTTGGGTGTTGGCCCGGGTCATCATGCACGTCGACATGGACGCCTTCTACGTTGCGGCCGAGCGGCTGCGGGACCCCTCATTGGTCGGGAAAGCGGTCATCATCGGCGCCGATCCGAAGGAAGGGAAAGGCCGGGGCGTCGTGGCGGCCGCCTCGTACGAGGCGAGGGAGAAGGGGGTCCACTCGGCTCTCCCCATTACGACCGCCTACCGGAAGTGCCCCGAAGGCGTGTACCTGCGTCCCGACTTCTCCTACTACGGCCGGGTCTCCGACGAGGTCATGCGGGTGCTTGAGGAGTTCGCCGACGCCTTCGAGCAGGTCAGCATCGACGAAGCGTTCTTGGATGTGACGAGCCGGGCGAAGGATTTCCATAAGGCCCGGACCCTGGCCCAGGAGATTAAACGGGCCATCCAGGACCGAACCGGCCTGACGGCCTCCGTAGGCGTCGCTCCGAACAAGTCCATCGCGAAGATTGCCTCGGACAAAGAGAAGCCGGATGGCCTGACCGTGGTCAGCCCCCGACGCGTGGAGTCCTTCCTCCGTCCCCTACCCGTGTCCGACATCCCGGGGGTCGGCACGAAGACGAAGGCCGCGCTGAAGCAAATGGGCATCGAGACGGTTGGGGAGCTGGCGGACACGCCTCCGAGCGACTTGACGACGGCCTTCGGGAAGGGCGGCGTTTGGCTCTGGGCCATCGCCCGGGGGGAGGAGGAGGCGCCCGTCGAGGGTCGGGGGGAACCGAAGTCCTTCAGCACGGAGCACACCTTCTCCGAGAACCTGGACGATTGGGACCGAATTCTCGCCAAGCTGCCGGCCCTGGTGGACGACGTCTTCTGGCGGGTTCGGGACGATGGCTACCTCTTTCGTACGGTGAGCATCAAGATCCGGTTCGAGGACTTCGAAACCATGACGCGAGACAAGACGCTCACCGCTCACTCCAACGACAGGCGCACCATCGAGACGGTGGCGAAGGAACACTTCCAGGAGTTCCGAAGTTATCCGAAAAAGGTCCGTCTTATCGGGGTCCGCGTGGCCGGTCTGAAGAGGATCGATACGGGCCAAGAGACCCTCCAGCGTTGGACCTAGTCGCTCAGAGACCGTGTCATAGCGGTCGTGGCCCCCATCCTCGGCGCGGAGCCTCTACTCCTTTCCGCTCCAGCGGCTCACGGTGACGATAAGTCCGACCATCGCAATTGTTACGATGACTGCGGCCAGTACAAAGACCCCGACCTCCAAAAGCCCCGCCCCGGGCACCAAAGAGATTCCGTATACGTCGAGCACTCCTACGACAGCGTCCCTCCAGAGCAGGGCGATCACAAATCCGAACGCGGCCACCAGCGCAGTCGCAATGGTCCTGCGAACCTCATGGACCGAGAGCTTCCTCTTCTCCTCTTCCATAATGAAAGGCCTCTGGCAAGGCGATTGGCTCTCGTTCCTTAAGCCGTTCCGTTATAGGGCTGGGGCATCGCGTCCGTGTCCCCGCGTCAGGGGCTCCGCCGGGCTAAGGCGCGATGACGTCCCGGGTCTTCATCCGCTTCTCGAAGATTCGGAAGGTGACGGGCATCCACTCCTTTGCGAGTTCCAACATCTGCCCCACCAGATCGCGGATCTCCCATTGGGCGTCCCCGAAACTCCGGATCGCGATGATGTGCATGAGGCTCCGGGCATTCACCGTCATGGTCCCGTTCACCGGCGTCGCGAGAGGGAAGATGTACCGGGCGTCCTCCCGCGGCACGCCGGCGTCGACGAGCTTGTCATATGCATCAATCATCCGAGAGAACAGGCCACTGATGAGCGCCTCTCGCTCCGCGCGAGGCAGAGCAATCTCTCGTCTCCCCCCCTCACGAGAGATCACCGCATCCTGGCGAAAGCTTGGGGGCCAGACGAAGTCGTCAGGGCGGAGGGACCGAAGATTGACGAAACGGCCGCTTTGAATGTCGAAGCTGGCGAGCCGATGCCGGGTCAATTGGGCGAGGGTGACTCGGCTCATGCCCTCCACCCCGAAGGTGATGGTGGGGTGTTCGAAGGGGCCCCAGTGGCCGGCGCTGATGAGTTGGATGAGAAAATTCTCGATCTTCTCGTCGAGGTCCGCACCCTTGATGGGTCGCATGACCTCCTCGAAGGATTCGTTCCAGGGAGCCTGCCTCATGTAATCGCCGCGGGCGGCTCGACACACGAGGCGTTCCGCGTCGGCTGTGGCTGCGATCTGGCGAACTGTTACCATCCGGTTCCTCCCACGCGAGGTGGCCCTCGCCAGGGCCAGAAGAACTTCGTCGCTAGTTAAAGGACGCGGGGGGAGTAGGCCGAAAGGGGGCGCGCTGCCGCATGCTTGATAACGGGGAACTGGGTGGCCCTGTGGGCATGGGCGAAGCCGGGGAGGGGGGCGGATGGGCTGTCGTGCCCGTGGATCGATTCGGGTCCTCCTTGGACGGAATTCGCAAACTCCTGTCGAAGCGCAGGCGAAGTCGACTGGCGAAGGCCATCCTGCTGGATGTCTTCGAGGCCATCGAGGGTTCGCGGCTGCTGGATAGGATTGTCCTGGTAACGCACGATTCTAATGTCGGAGCGTTCGGCCAGGGGGAAGGCGTTTCGGTCGTTGACCCTGGAGGGCAAGCCGGTGTGCCTCTTCGACGCGTCATCGATCGTGTTCAGGACGAAGGGGCTGGGACCGTGGCACTCCTCCGCGGCGACCTGGCTTTGTTGGATGCGCAGGATCTCGCCTTCTTGGTCGGCCGAGCGGCGCACGGCGCCGGACTCGTCCTCGTCCCCACCCCCGGCAGCCCACGTCTGAGCATTGTCATCGCGGCACCGGCAGAAAGGGCGCGGGGCGACTTCGAGAGTGGCGACCTGGAGTCTTGGCAGGAGCTAGCGGAGACACGCCGCATCGCCGCAGAGGTTTACGGGATTCAGGCCGGGATGAGGCCATCGGAGCCGCGCGATCTCCTGGAGATGTACAGAGCAGCCCGGCCATCCCGCGGGAAGACACTCTTGAAGGACTGGGGCCTCGGTCCCCGATTGCGGAGAATCGAGGAGGTTGAACCGTGAGACGTGTGGAGGTGCTGGGGATTGAGAACATCCCGCAGGTCAGGGAGGGGGATAGCCTCTCCGCCTTGATTGAACAGGGGATTCGCGAATCGCGCCTGGATCTTCGCGACGGGGACATCGTCGTCGTCAGCCAGAAAATCGTCTCGAAGGCGGAAGGCAGGGCTTTCGATGCTGCCGACCTCTCTGCGAGGCCCCTCGCACAACTCCTCGCCGCGGGGAAACCGAAGGCTCCGGAACAGGTGGAACTCGTCCTCAGAGAGGCGGCACGCGTGGTCCGCATGGACGTGGAGCGGGGCATCCTCATCGCAGAAACGCGTCACGGCTTTGTGTGCGCCAACGCGGGGATCGACCGGTCAAACGTGGGCGAGGGAGAGGTCTACACGGCCTTGCCCGCCGACTCAGACGCATCTGCCAGGGACTTGCGCGAGGCGCTGCAAGGGGCCTTCTCCGTCCGAATCGCCGTCGTCGTGAGTGACAGCTTCGGCCGACCTTGGCGACAGGGTTCCACGGACCTGGCAATCGGCGTGGCGGGTCTCTCCCCCTTGAAGGACTACCGCGGACTTCGCGATCCCCACGGGTACGAACTTCGGAGCACCGTCGTCGCTCTGGCCGACGAGGTAGCCGCGGCCGCAGATCTCGCGAAGGGGAAGCTCGACGAAGTTCCCGTCGCCATCGTACGGGGGGTGGACTTCCGTGAGGCGGATGGCTCCATCCGGGAGGCGCTTCGGCCGAGGGAGGAGGACCTCTTTCGCTAGGGCTCCTCGGGGTTCTCCTCCGAGGCCTGCCAACGATGAACCTGCATGGGAGCGACGCGAATGAGCGGCCAATCCGCCTCCGAGAGGCCGACGCCCCGATACTGTTCGTACTTCTCTTCCAGCAGACGAAAGGCGTTCCTCCGCTCTCCTGGGTCGGTGACGAGGACGGCCTCCCCGCGAACGAGCAGGTACCGCAACTGGGACCAATCCTCGTTGTACTCGTCGAGGATCAGCGCGACGCTCGGGTCTTCCTGGAGATTCTGGACGCGTCGTAGCCTGTCGGGCGAAACGCGTTTGGGCTTCCGGTCCAGCGCTGTAAAGAAGGACTCGCCATCGAAAGCGAAACAGACAGGCACAACGTGAGGGCTGTCTTGCCGACGGACCGTCGCCATACGGGCCACCCGTTGCGCGCGAATGAAGGCGATGTCCGACTCCGTCCACTCCACGGTGCTTACGCTCCGGCCATCGTTTTCCGGCCCGTCATGATCACTCCGGATACCACCATGAGTCCTCCGAGAATGAACATCGCAACGGCCGAACTAGCGGCCATCTGCATGGCGAAGAGGTTCGTTGCCGCCATGAGCGCCCCGACGAGGATCATAAGGCCTCCGTAGAGGAGCATCAATCCCCCCTGGTAGCTGGCCCGAATACCCAGGCCGACTATGAGGAGTATCCCGTTCACGAGGACGATCCCGCTGAAGATGAGAAGGAGAACGGCGGGCAGGGAAGCGGCCGGCATCGTGGGGGGCATCGGCATACCCATGTCGCCCGATGGGGCGAGGGAGAGGAGGGCCGCGGCCATTCCCACGGCCCCGCTGGTCAGCGCTAGCACGCCTGCCAGGGGCATTCTCGCTTCACGCACGCGGCGAGCTCTCCGAGAACGTATTTATGACTTCTCCCCATGGGCGTGGCACGGGAGGAGGCCCGGACCTGGCGCGAGGAGTGTCCCATCGGTGGAGCCAGGCGCTTGCCTGGCCCGCGACCCCGAAGGAAATCGCTGGAATCGCCGCGCTCTCCGCGGCAGCCTCTGTCCTCGAGCTTCTCAACATTGACGTCGCCTTCCCCCTTCTCCCCGTCATCTCCTTCGACCCCGTGGGGATTCCCATCGCCATCGCGGCCATCCTCTACGGACCTGCCGGGGCCCTGGTCGCCGTGAGCATCATGGGGTTCACCATCGCGGCCCGGGGAAACCCGATCGGAGCCACTTTCAAGACCACAGCTGAACTCTCCACCGCGGTCCCATTAGCCTTGGCGCTGGCCGCCTTCCGAGGGACCCTCGCGAAGCGCGGCGCCGGGATCTGGATCCTCCTCACGATCGCCGCCTCGGTCGCGATTGTCTCCCGGGTCGCCGTGATGACGCCCTTCAACTACGTGTTCCTCCAACAGCTTCGCCTCCTGCCGGAAGCCCTGGTCCTCGACCTCCTGTTGCCCATCGGAATCTTCAACGCCGTACAGGGTGTCATCAACCTCGTGCCCGCGTTCCTGATTGTGACGGCCCTCCCGCCGGACCTGCGGCCTTCCTGGTTGACCTGGGGGGAGGGGTGAGGCGCCATGGTCGCCGCGATCGATGTGCGGGGCCTGAGCTTCCGTTATCGCGGCTCGTCGGCGTGGGCCTTGAGGGATGTCGACTTTCGGGTCTCGGTGGGGGAGGCCGTCCTCGTGACGGGCCCCACGGGCTCGGGGAAGTCGACCCTCCTCCGGGCAATCAACGGTCTCCTCCTCGACTTCTACGAGGGCGAAGCTCGAGGGACGGCCAGGGTGTTGGGGGAGGACGTTCTTGACCTGCGGCCGAACCGGGTGGCGACCTTCGTAGGCACCGTCTTCCAGTCGCCCGAGGACCAGATGATCGCATCAAACGTCCGACGTGACGTCGCCTTTGGGCTCGAGAATCTGGGCTTGTCGAGGGAGATCATCGAGGCGAGGGTGGATGAGGCCCTCGAGACGGTGGGCCTCCGGGATCTCAAGGACCGGGAGGCGTTGAAGCTGAGCGGCGGTCAAATGCAGCGCCTGGCGCTCGCAAGCGTCGTCGCCATGCGACCTCGCGTCCTCCTACTCGACGAGCCCGCCTCGGAGGTGGATCCTCTGGGACGTCGAGGGATTCTTCGCGCGGTCAAGGGGCTCGCCCGGAACCGGGAACGGACCGTCGTCCTCACGGATCATCGCCTCGCGGATGTTCTGGGAATTGTCGATCGCCTCGTCGTCCTCGATGCGGGGCGCGTCTTGCTCGACGGGCCGCCGAGGGATGTCATGGCGCGACCCGAGCTGGAGGGGTGGGGGGTTGAGGTACCGAAGCCGATCCAAGTGTGGCGCCGTCTGGCCTCGGAGGGCTACGGTGCCCCATGTCCTCTGACCCAGGAGGAGCTGGTCGACGGGCTCATTCGGTACGGGAGGACCCGACCTGACGGACTTGAAGCCCCTGCTTAGCGTTCGCGATCTCCACTACGCCTACCCCGGCGGCATCGAAGCGATTCGAGGCGTGACCCTTGACCTTCCTCCGGGAGAACGGGTCGCGCTCCTGGGCGAGAACGGCTCGGGGAAGACCACCCTCGCGCGTCTCCTCGTTGGGCTGCTCCGACCGACGCGGGGGACCATCTTGCTCAGGGGACGGGACACCTCGCGGCTTTCGACGCACGACATCGTCAGGGATGTCGGCCTCGTCTTTCAGAACCCCGACCATCAGATCTTCCTGGAGCGCGTCTGGGATGAGGTGGCCTTTGGGCCCCAGACTTACGGCCAATCGCCCCCGGAGGTCGAGGAGCGGGTCGAGACCGAGCTCCGACGGTTTGGTCTGTGGGAGGCGCGTAACCGCCTCCCGAGCGCCCTGAGCGGTGGGGAACGGAAGGCCGTCGCCTTCGCATCGAGCTTTGCCCTCCAACCCGCTGTCCTCCTGCTCGATGAGCCCACGAAAGGGATGGATTACGGACGGAAGCAACACCTGGCCACGGTTTCGAGGAGCCTCACCAGGGATGGGCGCACCGTGGTCTTCATCACCCACGATGTGGAGTTCGCCTACGAGTCCACCGAGCGGGCCGTGGTCCTGCGACGCGGGCGCGTTTTCCTCGAAGGGAGGACGGCCGATGTCCTCGCGCATCCGTCCCTGGCCGAGGCGGGACTCCATCGGCCGGAGAGCCCCCGGCTTCTCGCCCTCCTCGGGGAGCGTGGCATCAACCCGCGGTCCCGCCTTTTCCGGGACGTCACTGAGTACCTTAGAGGGTCTGAATGAGGGACGCCCTGTCGGCTTTCCGTTATCGGAGCGGGGAGACGCCCCTCCATCGCCTGGACCCGCGCGCGAAGCTCGTCATCGTCGCGTCCCTCATCCTCTACCTTTGGTTGTGGATGGACCTCCGGCTCGTCCTCATCGTCCTGCTGCCGTTGGGGTTTCTCATTTCCGTGGGTCGCCTCGGAGGGCCCCTGGCTGGATCCCTCCGCGTCTATGCGATCCTCGCCCTTTTCTTGGTCCCCCTCAATGCCTTTCTCCACTCCATATACACGTACCCGCCGGGACATGGAGTGGTCCTCCTCCCGCTGACTCCCCTGGAAACGCCTCTGTTGGGGGAGCTGGCAATCACCCGGGAGGCCCTCCTGTTCAGCCTGTTGGTCTATACGCGCATCGTCCTCATGCTGGTCGCGGCGAGCATCTTCTTCCTGACGACGAGCTTGGACGACGTGGAGGGCCTCCTTCTCTCCCTCCGGGTACCCTACTTCTTCGTCCTGACCCTGAGCCTGGCCTTCCGCTTCATCCCGACCCTCGTCGACGAAGCGGGCCGGATTCGCGAGGCCCAGATGGCACGAGGCTTGGATCTCGAGAGTGGGGGGCGCCTCCGGCGGGCGTGGCGCGCGGTCATGCCCCTCTTCCTCCCCCTTTTCGTCAGCGTGCTCCGTCGCTCCGTGCGACTCGGAGAGGCCATGGAGGCCCGGGCGACCTTCGCCTACCCCACCCGAACCAACTCGATTGACCTGGCCGTCCATCGCGCGGACGTTCTGGTGTCGGCAGCCGCCGTTGCCCTCCTATCCGCCGCCCTGGTGTTTCGATTCGTGAGCGCCTCCGTGTGATTCCAGCTAGAGCGGTGCATTCCTTGGCCCCCCGCTAGACCAAGGCCACGGCGAGGAGACCCACAACGAACGCGACCACGGCGAGGATGTCCGCCTTCCCGAAACGCTCGTGAAGAAGCGTGGCGGCTGCGAGGACCGTGACGACCGGGTAGGCCCCGGTGATGGACGCCACCAGGGTCGCTGGACCGTCGATGAAGGCCAGGGTCAGGAGGATGACCCCGCTCCCCCCCATTAGGATGGTGAGAGCCGGCCACACCAACACGCGCCGATCTTCCAAGAAGGGTCCCGCATCCCTTACTCGGGCGAGAAGCAGCAGCGGAACGCCCACGAGGACGTTGGACAGGGCGAAGTAGAAGAAGGTCGATCCTTCGCCGAGTTCCGTGACCGCCACCTTGACCAGGAACCCCCAGACCCCCCAGAGGAGGAACGAGAGAATCACTAGGACCGTCAGAATCCGTCCTCCGGGACCCGAAGCCATTTGTTCCGTCCGGCCCAGAAGGATCGCCGAACTCAACAGCAGCAAGACACCCAATCCCTGTGTCAGGGAGATGGTCTCGCCCAGGAAGGCGAGGGCCAGGATGATTGTGATCGCCGGGTAGGCGGCAATGATGGTGCCGACGCGTGAGACGGTGCCCCGGGTGATGGTCTCGTAGTAGGCTACGAAGCCCAACATCCCTGAAACCCCGGCAGCCAGGCCGAGGAGCGCACCTCGCATGTCTCCCAGGCTCGGGGCGCCGAAGAAGAGATAGGCCGTAAGAAAGACGCCGGCCTCGCCCAGTGCCACCAACGCGGCCATCTTCCGGGGGCCCAGGTCGCCCACGCCTCGCTTCGCGGCGATCTGAGCCAAACCCCACGCGAGGGTGGCTCCTAGAGAGAGGAAGAGCCAGACTTCGACCATCTCAGCGCCTCCGTTTCGTGTGCGGTCGTCAGAGTGCGCAGTGTGCTCTACGCCAGCGGCGGGTCAACGGACAGGCTGCGCCCCCTGCGTCGTGGCGGGAGGTCAGAGCCGCGTCACCTGCAGATTCCCCTCCGGTGACACGACGACTTCGTACAGCTCCTCATCCGTCCCGTGGTAGTCGGCCTTGTACAACTCCTCAAAATTCCACCAAACAGGCTTGAGGTCCACGGGGCGGATGGTCCACTCCTTGAAGTTCGGCAGGTACTTCCGAAGCTCATCTTCAAGCTCCGTGAACTGTCCGTGAAGCTCTTGAAGCGTTCTCTTCAGCCTCTTGAGACCCTTCGCGTGATCCGCGCCCAGGGGACCGTCCACCACCGTCTTCATACGACCACCGATCGAGACTCCTCTGATCTCCGGAGACAACGCCGCCTCCGCATGGTAACCAGCAGGGGAGGGTCTAAAGCCTTTCCTCTATCCCTACTGGGTCCTAGGGCAGACCACGGTCGTCAGACCTAGTGAGCGTCTGGAGCGTCTGGTCGTCCGCCACTCCCCGTGGTCTCGAGGAGGTCCACGATCGCCCCATGATCCGCATCGATGGCGATGTCCATGGGCGTCTTGCCGCCCTCCGCCCGCACGTCGACCACGGCCCCCGCCCCGAGCAACGCGCGTGCAATTGCTTCGTCCCCATTGGCCGCCGCGATGTGGATGGCCGTGAATCCGCCCTCGCTTCGCGCGTTCACGTCGGCCCCGACCTTCAGGAGCATCTTCACGGCTTCCACCTGCCGGCCCGCGGCCGCGGCCTGGAGGGGCTGGTTCCCGTTGCTGTTCCGGGAAACCGCCCGGTGGCTAGCCCCATTTGCGATGAGCGTTCGCATCACCTTCACGCTTCCAAAGTGACCCGCGAGATGGAGAGGGGTCCACCCGTCGTAGCTGTACCGCTCGACCCAAGACCGGTCTGCACGGAGGAGTTCCTTGACGCGATCGTCTAGGTCGAGGGCGGATGCCTCAAAGACGTCCGCCTCTGCCCCGTGGTCTAGGAGAAGCTTGCAGATCTCCCGCTGACGATAGTAGGCCGCCCAGAGCAAGGGGCTGGCGCCCTCCGCGTTCGGCTGCCTGGCTAGGCGGGCATCGAGCTGGAGAAGGTCCCTGACCTCCTCGACCTCCCCCGCTTCGATGGCCTTGAAGAGACGGGACCGCACCTCCCCTCTATTCTCGCGTGCCGTCATAAGACTGCCGAGGGAATGAGAGGGTATATGAGGATTGCCTGTGTGTGCATTAGTTAATCAATTTTCACGTTCAAGGACTTGAGGACACGTCCGATATGGCTCGGATGGAATTTCACCCCGTATCGGCACTGCAGGAGGTCGCCCACTAGGGTGAGGTTCCAGCGGCGAGCATGAACGCCCTGGGTAGAGGGTGGCGACGCCAGAAGGCGGGGCAGTTCCCGCAGAGCAGAGGGTGAAAGCTTAGGGGGCCGTCCAGTGACCGGACGGCGGGCGAGTGCATTGAGCCCACCTGTGCGAGCAAGGCGACACCACCTTGAGACGGTCGACGAATGCACTTCGAATGCCTCGGCCACGGCCTTCTGGGGAACTCCCGCGCGGACTAACCGGACCGCGGCTATGCGTATTTCCGTGGGCCGCGTCTGCGATCCCAGCCGTCGCCCCATGTTCGAGGGACAATCGCTTAGAGTTGATATACTTATGCAGAACGCGATGGAGCAGGCTTAGATGATGGACTGGGTGGAATTTGAACCCACAGCCTCCACCGTGCCAAGAGATTGGAGTGATGGTAACCTACCTGGGTCACCAACTACCGGCTGGCCTAGTTCGTGGAGGGCTCCCTACGGGGGACGGCTCCACATTCCCAGCAAGACGGCGGTCGTCATCATTCTACGGAGGCCGTCGCGGGCTGGGCGCGGCCCCCCTGGGCAACCACGCGGCTATGAAGGAACCCAGCGGACATGACGACGATGCCGACTATGAGGAACGTGTAGTAGAGTTCGCCAACATAGTATGGCGTGACATACCGGGGCAGGATGGCGGCCATGATCATGAGCCCCGCACCCGCCACAATGAGGAGGTTGTGCTCCTCGTGAGTCTTGTGCCAAGAGTAGAGGGCACCGCCCACGAGGGCCACCGCCCCAGAGGAGAGAAGAAGCAGGGACAGGAACCCGATGTTGTCAGGTATCGCGGTAAACCCCAACACCCACGCGGGCCACAACGTCGTCGTGTCCACCGGAGCAGTGGCGGTGAAGAACAGGAGTACCCCCGTAAGGACTAGGACGTAAGAGAGGAACCCGTAACCCCACCGCTTGTCCGCTAACCTGTATACGGCGCCCAGCCCGAGGAGGCCCACCAGAATGGGGTACATCGCGAGGTAGGCCCGGTGCAGGCCTACATCAGGTACCCATGCGGCTTGATAGAAGGAGGTGACCTCGAAGGCGGAGACGAAGGCGAACATAGTCAGCCCCACCCCCCAGACGAACAGATGGTACTCCCGCCGCTTGAGGAACTGCCAGAACACCATCGCGGCTAGAGCGGCGCCGATTACGGCAGCCCCCCCGGCGAGACCAATCACCAATTCGTGCGACGTTGTGACAGGATAGCGCGGTCCTTATAAGACCGCGACCGACCCCCAACTGGTTACAGGAAGTGACGGGCCTCCTAGAGGACCGCCTTCGTGGACCTCCGACGTCCGAGGTTGACCGGGCCCGTCCCCATCCAGGGTTGAAGGGTCCCTAGAGCAACTCCCGTGTCTCTAGCTAGACGGCAGAGGTTTTCCTGCAACCGACCCCCTGAGTGACGAGGAGAGGGGAGTGGACCGGGTGGGATTTGAACCCACGGCCTCCACCATGTTGGGGAGCGGCCAGGATTGGTTTTTCTAACTCCCGGCCTTCCATCATGCCAAGGTGGCGATCTTCCAACTGATCTACCGGCCCGGGATGGTCCGATGAAGGGCCACGAATAAAACCCTTTCATCACGCTGGCAGCCGTCGCAGAACCTTATGAAGACGCGAGTTCCCGCACGTCTCGCACGCGTCGCCGGAGGCGACTGTCGAGCTGCCGGAGAGAGAGGACGGAGACCTCCTCCTTTGTCTTCTTCTTCCCGACCTGGAACTTGAAGACGACGGAGCCAATACCCACGTCCGCCGACGTGACCGTGGTTCCGGGAACCCCCTCGAACTCCAAGGTCTCCGTCTGCTTGCGGTAGTTCACGGTCATGATCAGGAGGAAATCCTTCCGAAGAAGCGCCGCGCCCTCAACGCCGCTGGGCTCCTTCTCCACGGGATGCGAGTGGAGCGCGACGAGGTCCTCCCGGATATGCGCGTGGTTCACCCTCTGATTGGGCGGGGTATCCGTCAGGTCAAAGACCACGACGCGCTCCTCCATCCCGCTCGCCAAGCTTCCGCCGGCTTTAACCTTCCGCCAAAAGGGCTGTGTGAGGCTGCAGGGTCAAAGCTGGTCTTGAATCCGCGCCGCGAAATCCTGTCCGTTACCGGTCGGCTCCTCCAACGAAGAGCTCGCAGGCACAAGCCACGCCTGTTCTCCGGCCTCGCTCACGACGCGGAGCCTGTCGCCCCCACGGACCCCTTCCTCCACCTCTACGTCCCGGATCTCTCCCAACGCCACCTCGGCAGTCACCTCATATCCTTCGAAGCGAAGGACGTTCCACATCCCGCCGACGTCCAAGTGCGGCTTCAGCTCCAGGACCCGCTTCGGTGTCAGGAGGAGGTTGCTGGTCTTCAGCGAAAGGAAGGCCAGCGCCCGTTCGCCTTCGTCGAGGTGTTCAGCGATCTTCCAGAGCCGATCCTCGTCCCGCTTGAGCCCACGCGTGGCGCCTAGGAAACGCGTGTCGCCGAAGACCTCCTCGATCGACCCCATCCCGCCGCCCACGGACGAGGGCCCAATAAGGTTACCGACACGCAAGCGGCGAGGGCGACAGAACCCATCCGGATCAGGTCCGCTGAGAAGGAAGGAACAGATCCAGCCTGCGCTGGGGCCGCATCTGCTCTCCGGGGACCTGCACCGGGTACTCCCCCGTCAGGCAGCCCGTGCAGATGTCGGCCTCGGCCATCCCGATGGCGCGGACGAGCCCGGGGATGGAGAGGTAGCCAAGGGAGTCGGCCCCGAGCCGTTCGCGAATCTCCTCCACCTTCCGGCCGTTGGCGGCGAACTGCTGACGGCTTTTCATGTCGATGCCGAGGTAACAGGGCGCCCGGATGGGCGGGCATCCGATACGGACGTGAACTTCGCGGGCCCCAGCCTCCCGGACAAGCCCAACGATCTTCTTCATGGTGGTCCCGCGGACGATGCTGTCGTCCACCAGGATGACCCGCTTCCCCTGGAGCAGGGAGCGAACGGCGTTGAGTTTCAGGTGGACCCCCACGTCCCGGTCCGTCTGATTGGGCAGGATGAAGGTGCGCTCGATGTAGCGGTTCTTGATGAGGCCCTCCACGAGTGGGAGCCCCGCGGCCTCCGCGTACCCGAAGGCGTGGGCGCGTCCGGAGTCGGGGATCGGGACGACCATGTCCGCCTCCATCGGGTGGTCCGCCTCCAACTCCCGGCCGATCTTCACCCGCACGTCGTACACCAGCCTCCCGTCGACGACGCTATCCGGCCGAGAGAAGTAGACCCACTCGAACATGCAGTGGGCGGTGTTCGTGGGATGGGGCAGCCGCGTGGTGTGCCCGCCCTGCGTGGTCAGCTCCAGGATCTCCCCCGGCCGCAGGTCGCGGATGAACTTGGCCCCCAGGGTGTCGAAGACGACGCTCTCGCTGGCCACGATGTGCTCGCCGTCCTTCCGCCCGTAGCTGAGGGGACGGACGGCCATGGGGTCCCGGATGGCGAAGAGGCGTTCCCCCACGAGGAGGACCAGGGAGTAGGACCCGACCAGCTTGCTCGTGAATTCCCGGAGGGCCTGGTTCACGTCGCGGGTCTGGATGATCTCGTTGGCCAGGAGGCGCACGATGACCTCCGAGTCCGTGCTGGTGATGAAGGCCCAGCCCTTCCGTTGCAGCTCTTGCCGCAGCTCGGGGGCGTTCACCACCTCGCCGTTGTGGGCCAGCGCGATGTCCCCGGCGATGGAGCTGGCCACGATGGGCTGCGCGTTCTCCAGGGCCGAGGCGCCCTCCGTCGAGTAGCGGACGTGGCCGATTCCCACCTGCCCCTTCAACCGCGCGATGTCTTCCCCGTCGAAGACCTCGTGGACGAGGCCCATCCCCTTCTTGGCCTGGATCTGCCCGTTGTGGACGGCCAGCCCGGCGGACTCCTGGCCGCGGTGCTGCAGGACCCGGAGCCCGTAGAAGAGGTCCGGGGCGACGTCATTGCTCCTCGCGATGGCCCCGACGATGCCACAGTGGTGGCGCGGATGGTCGTCCAGGTCGTCCATTACCGCACCTTGGCCCAGTTGTACCTCCGCCGCTTCGCGGTTCCCCGGTAACCGCAGTGAGCGCAGCGGTTGCGCGAAAGGCTGTAAGAGTGGCGGCCGCAACGACGGCACACGATGTGACTCTTGCCCTTGGACCGCTTCCCCATGGAGGGAGTGCCTTTGGACATGGCGCACCTCAGGGCGAGACGTAGACGACGTTGTCGCCTCGGACCACGGTGAGGTCGACCTTGCGAACGCTCTCCCGGTCCACCATCTCCTCCGCGTCACGCAGGACCAGGTTCATGTGCGGGTCGTACCCCTCCAACGTCCCCCGAAAGGCCCGACCAGCCTTGAGCTCGACGAGCACGGCATTCTTCATGCTCCGGTTGAGCATCTCCAAGGGCTTGATCATGG
>JBHHWA010000005.1:0-17954 GCA_046756285.1 Thermoplasmata archaeon | reverse complement strand
CACGTGGTGGACGAGATCGAGCGGTCCGTCGACGACGCCATCAACGTGGTCAAGGCGGCCGTGGAAGACGGGAAGATGGTCACGGGCGGTGGCTCCGTCTACACCCACCTTTCTCTCGGCCTTCGGGACTACGCCGCCTCCGTGGGGGGACGCGAGCAGATCGCCATCGAGGCCTTCGCGACGGCCCTCGAGGTCGCGCCACGCACCCTCGCGGAGAACGCGGGTCTCGATCCCATCGACACCCTGATCGACTTGCGGAACGCGCACAAGGCCGGCAAGCATCGCCATGGTGTCAACATCTACACGGGCAAGATCTCCGACATGGAAAAGCTCGATGTGTTGGAACCCCTCCGGGTCACGCGGCAGGCCCTCAGCAGCGCCACAGATGCCGCGGTCATGATCCTCCGTATCGACGACATCATCGCGGCCACGGAGTTCAAGGGTGGGCCGCCTGGCGCAGGGGGACCAGGCGGAGAGGGCGACTTCGAATAGGTAGGCCGGGGCGCTGGTAGAAACCTAGTTGTACCAGCCATAACCCTGCGGCTAATCCCGTGATTCGGGAGTACTTCTTCCTCGCGCGACGGGAGGGCGAGGAGAACGCCCCACTCGAGATTCTTCACGCGAGCATGGGCTCTCTTCGGCTGGTCACACCCGGACCCACCCTCCGAGGCCTAAAGCGAACGGGTGCCATGCTTGGATGGATCGTGTTCATCCTGCTCTTCACCGTCTTTCCGCTGCTCTTCGGATTCGCTTTCAATGACCCCGCGGTGACGGCCCTCATCGTCCTTGGCGTCACGGCCGCCGGGGTGGTCCTCGGGCTTCTTGTCCCCAGGGCGGTCGCTCGTCGCGCCGTGCGGAATCCTGCGGACCAGATTAGCGTCTCGGTCGCCAACGCCCACTTGCGGCGGTGGTTCCACGAGGTGACGGTAAGTGGAGATGGCGAGGAATTCCTCCTGAGGGTCCAAGGGAGGCGTCGCTCACTCGCAGACGCGCTCGCGATGATTGGACACCCCATTGCCCCGTGGGCGTGAGCCCGCGAAGGGTTCGAGCAGTGGGGGCGACGGGGACGACGTGCCTCAGGTCTTCATCCCGGCCTTCGTCTCCTCGAAGACCTGGTTCGCCTCCTTCGGCGTCGCTCCCTCATGGACGATGGCGCGGACGGCCCGGATCTTGGCCACCGGAAACTCCGATTGCCAGATGTTACGGCCCATGTCCACCCCGGAGGCCCCCTCGGAAATCGCGGCGTGGACGAGCTCAAACGCGTCCATGTCCGTCTCCAGTTTCGGCCCGCCGGCCATGACGATGGGTACCGGGCAGCTCTCGACCACCTTGGAGAAGTCGTCGCAGTAGTAGGTCTTCACGAAATTGGCCCCGATCTCGGCGGCCATCCGGCAGGCCAGGCCCAGGTAACGCGCGTCCCGCTTCTCCAACTCCTTCCCCACCGCTGTCACCGCGAGGACCGGGATCCCGTGTTCCGTCCCCTGATCCACGAGTTCAGCGAGGTTCAGGAGCGTCTGCCTCTCGTGCTGGGTTCCCACGAAGATGGAGAGGGCCATGGCCGAGGCGTTGATGCGGAGGGCGTCCTTGACGGAGTTCGCGATCCCCTCATCGGAGAGGGCGGGGCCCACGATGCTCACGCCGCCGGAGACCCGGAGGACGATGGGAACGTCAGTCAGCGGATCGATGGAACTGCGCACCACGCCTCGGGTGACCATCAGGGCGTCCGCGTACGGAACAAGCGGTCGCAACGTCTTCCCGGGATCCTCGAGCTTTCGCGTGGGCCCCAAGAAGTAGCCGTGGTCGGCGGCCAACATCACGGTCCGACCCGAACCTGGCTTGATGATGCGCGAGAGGCGGTTCTGCATTCCCCAGTCCATGATGAAGCCCCCGATCCAATCCGGATGAAGGGCCGGCGGCCCTCCAAGCACCGTGCCTAGAGCGATGGCGCTAATAGCTTTATCGGGACTCTCAAGGTGTGACGATGACTTTGATGGCCTCCGCGTCCTGCGCGACCGCCAGGCCCTTGGAAATCTGGGGTAGGCCTACTCGATGGGTCACCAAGGAGGCCACCTCGATGGCGCCCTCGACGAGCATCTTCACCGCACGCTGGGTCTCCCGCTCCGTCGCCGCGTTGCTGCTGATGAGGGAGAGCTCCTGCGTGAGGAGACGGCTGACCTCCGGGAGGGAGGCGCCGGATTCCGGGATGCCGATGAGGCCCACGGTCCCACCGGCCCGCGTGTTGTCTATGGCCTGGAGGAGGGCGTTCGGGTTGCTCGAGGCGACGACGGCGAGATCGACTCCGCGGGCTTCCGTCTCCTGCGAGACCACCTCCCCCAATTCCTCCTCACGGGGATTGACAGGAAGGCCTCCCAAGCGTTCGGCGTGCCGGAGGCGGTAGGGCGAGACCTCGCTGACGAGGATGCGGTCAGCGCCGTACGAGGGAAGGAGCTGGATGGTGAGGAGGCCCATGGGCCCGGCGCCGGACACGAGCACCGTGCCGTCCTGGGGGACCCGGAAACGATCCAAGGCACGGATGCAACAAGCCAGGGGCTCGATGAAGGTGCCCTCGTCGAACGAGAGCGAAGGAGGGAGGGCGAGAACTCCGCCGTGTTCCACGATCCAGGCGGGCACCCGGAAGGTCTCGGAGAACCCTCCGGGGTCCAGGTGCCACCTCCGGTAGTCCGGACACATCGTTTCGCTCCCGGATCGGCAGTATTCACATGCAGCGCAGGGCACGTGATGATGCGGGAACACCCGCTCTCCTTCGCGGATGCCTTCGACGCCCCTTCCTACCTCCCGAACGACGCCTACGGCTTCGTGGCCTAGTACGGGGGGGGCGGCGGTGTAGCCGCCTCGAATCTTCTCGAGGTCCGACCCACAGATGCCGCAGGCCTTCATATCCACGAGGAGATCCCCTCTCTGGAGGGCGGGCACGGCGAGGTCCTGGACGACCACTTGGCCCGGGGCAGCGAGAAGGGCGGATCGCACGTCGGTTTTCAGTGAAGGCCGCGTATTTGAAAGCGATGGATTTGAATAGGGCCCCTTCCCTCAGGCATCCGGGGAGGGAAACGGCTAAGGTAGTTTTATATAGAAGTGCTAACGTAGATAGGATGGACGTTTCTCCCCCGGAGCGTTGGCTATGACCGAGAAGGTACTCCGCGTTACCGAAGCCAAGACCAAGGACGTGGGCCGTGGGATTGCTCGTCTGGATCCCGCGGTCATGAAGGCCCTTGGCCTGAACACGGGCGACATCATCTCCATCGAGGGTAAGAAGCGTACCGCGGCGGTCTGCTGGCCCGGCTATCCCGAGGACGAGAACCGGGGCGTGATCCGCATCGACGGCAACATGCGGCGCAACGCAGGGGTCGGCATCGACGAGAAGGTCGGAGTCCGCAAGATCACCGCCAAGCCGGCCACGAAAGTGACGCTGGCCCCAACGGAGCCGCTGCGCATCACCGGGGGCGAGACCTACCTGGCGCAGTACCTTGAAGGCCGGGTGCTCACCCGGGGGGATCTTCTGGAACTCAACGTCATGGGGCGAAAGCTGGACCTCGTGGCCACCGCCCTGTCTCCTGGCGCGGATGCCGTTCTCATCCAGCGGAGCACCCAGGTCACCATCAGCGAGAAGCCGGCGCCGGAGGAACTCCAGGTCCCACGTGTCACCTACGAGGACATTGGGGGCCTCCACGAGGAAGTCAAGAAGGTCCGAGAGATGATCGAACTCCCCCTCCGACACCCGGAAATCTTCGAAAGGTTGGGTGTGGAGGCGCCGAAAGGAGTTCTGCTCAGAGGACCCCCGGGAACGGGGAAGACCCTCCTGGCCCGCGCGGTGGCCAGCGAGACGAATGCCTCCTTCTTCTCCATCTCGGGCCCGGAGATCATGTCCAAGTACTACGGCCAGAGCGAGGAGAACCTGCGGGACGTCTTCGATCAGGCGGAGGAAAGCGCCCCGGGCATCGTGTTCATCGACGAGATCGACTCCATCGCCCCCAAGCGGGACGAGGTCGTGGGGGAGGTCGAACGACGCGTCGTGGCCCAGCTCCTCTCCCTCATGGACGGGATGCGGACTCGCGGCAAGGTCGTCGTCATCGGGGCGACCAACCGGCCCGACGCGTTGGATCCCGCCCTCCGTCGTCCAGGTCGATTCGACCGCGAGATCGAGATTGGGATCCCGGACCGAGAAGGGCGACTGGAGATCCTCGAAATCCACACGCGGGGCATGCCGCTCGCCGAGGACGTGGACCTGGACCAGATGGCCGACCTGACCCACGGCTACGTGGGGGCCGACCTGGAGTCCCTCAGCAAGGAGTCCGCGATCCGCGCCCTCCGGAAAGTGCTTCCTGACATCGACCTCGAGGCGCCGGAGATCCCCTTGGAGATCTTGAACCGGCTTACCGTGACCTCCGAGGACTTCATGCAGGCCTTCCGGGAGATGGAACCTTCCAGCCTTCGGGAGGTGTTCATCGAGACCCCCAACGTATCCTGGGACGACATCGGCGGCCTCGCGGAGGCGAAGCAGGAACTCCAGGAGACCGTGGAATGGCCCCTCCGGTACGGCCCGGTGTTTGACCAGGCCGGGGCCGAGCCTCCTAAGGGGGTGCTTCTCTACGGTCCCCCGGGGACGGGGAAGACCCTCCTCGCCAAGGCCGTGGCCGCAGAGGCCGAAGCCAACTTCATCAGCGTCCGGGGCCCCGAGTTCCTCTCCAAGTGGGTCGGCGAAAGCGAGCGGGCCGTCCGGGAAACGTTTCGCAAGGCGAAGCAGGCCGCGCCGGCGGTCATCTTCTTCGACGAAATCGATGCCATCACCCCCGCCCGTGGAGGCGCTCTCGATAACCGCGTGACGGAACGGGTCATCTCCCAGATGCTCGTGGAGCTCGACGGGTTGGAGGAACTCCACAACGTCACGGTCATCGCAGCGACCAACCGCCCCGACATGCTCGACCCCGCCCTGCTTCGGCCTGGCCGCTTCGATCGGCTCATCCACGTGCCGACACCGACGCTGGAGGCGCGCGTGGACATCTTCAAGATCCACACGAGTGGGAAGCCGTTGGCCGACGATGTCGACCTCGAAGACCTGGCGAAGCAGACCGAAGACTTTACGGGAGCGGACATCGAGGCCATGGCCAACGAGGCCTCCATGCTGGCCATCCGCGAGTACATCCTGAGTGGCGGCACCTTGGAAGACGAGTCCGTGAAGGGCCTGTCCATCACCAACCATCACTTCGAGGAGGCCATGGCCAAGGTACAGCCGAGGCGGCGGGGAGAGTTTGAGAAGTACGAGGAGATCTCGCGAAACTTTGGGAGAGGCATCGAGGTGGCGTAGATGGGAGAGAAGAAAAGGCGAAGGTGGCCCTTCGACGACGACGATTTCTGGGATTACTTCGGGGACGCCTTCGATGAGATGAGGGAACGCATGGAGCGGATCATGGCGCACTCCTTCGACGACGTGTCCGAAGGGAAGCCCTTCGTGTGGGGCTACTCCTTCCGCGTCGGCCCCGACGGACAGCCCGAATTCCGCCAGTTCGGCGACACGAACATCCTCCGACCCTGGAAGGAGGAGACGGGAAGGGAGCCCATGACCGACGTGATGGACCGCGGAGATTCGGTCTCCGTCACCGTGGAATTGCCGGGCGTCGAGAAGGAAGACATCGACCTGCGGACCACCTCGGACCGGCTGACCATCCGGGTGGACACGCAGGACCGGCAATACCACAAGGAGGTCGACCTCGAAACCGCCGTGGACCCGAAGTCTGTTCAGGCGACCTACAACAACGGCGTCCTGGACATCACGCTGAGAAAGGCCGCCCATGAAGCAGGCGAGCCGGTGGACATCGAATAGGTCAGGATCGGAGCAGGACTTTTCCGAACTGCTGGCCATCCTCCAACAGCTCGTGGGCCTCCCGGGCCTTCGTGAGGGGAAAGGTTCGGTCAATGACCGGCTCGAACTTTCCCTCCCAGATCAGCCTCATCACCTCCCGGAACTCCGCCCGGTTGGCCATTGTGGAGCCCAGAATCTGAAGCTGGCGCCAGAAGATGTAGCGGATGTCGGTCTCGCTGATGGGACCGGTCGTCGCCCCGCAGGTCACGAGCCTGCCGTTCTTCCCTAGGGCACGGATGCTTTGCTTCCAGGTCGCCTGGCCTACCGAATCCACGACTACGTCTACGCCCCGCTTCCCCGAGAGCTCCCACGCGACCCGTTCAAAGGGTTGTTCCTTGTAGTCGATCACCTCATCCGCCCCCAGCTCGCGGGCTTTCTCCAGCTTTTCTTTCGTGCTCGAAGTGGCAATCACCCGCGCACCGGCATACTTTGCGATCTGGATAGCCGCGCTCGAGACCCCTCCTCCTGCCCCGAGAACGAGAACGGTTTCACCCGGCTGGACGCCGGCCCGGGTCATGAGGAGCCGCCACGCCGTCATGAAGGTCGTGGGCGCGGCCGCCGATGGCTCCAGAGGGACGCCGTCCGGCAGCGGCAACAGGTTCTCCCCTGGCACCTTCACCAGCTCCGCGTAGGTGCCGTCCACGTGTTCGCCGAGGATCCGGTACTCCAAGCATAGGACCTCCTCCCCACGTCGGCAATAGTCACAGGTCCCGCAGGGGAGGCTCGGATCGATGACGACCCGCTCTCCCGGGGCGGCCGTCGTGACCTCGCTGCCCGTCCCTTCCACGACCCCCGCGCCGTCGGCGCCGAGGATGTGCGGGAACTCCAAATTCAGGCCGGGCCAACCCTCCCGGACGAAGAGGTCCAGTCGATTTAACGCGGACGCCTCGAGACGAACGAGGGCCTCGTCGTCTGCGATCTGGGGGTCGGGCAAATCCCGGTACTCGAGAACGTCGGGCCCGCCGTGCCGTGCAATGGCGACGGCCTTCACGGCCCTTCCATCGGCTCCTCCATTAACCGTTTTCCGGGTCTGCCCGGGACGGGTCGCCGTTTCTTACCCGTCGAAGAAACCCACCCAAAATCCTGCCGCAAACGCATCGTATAAGTAAGCGGCCGCGCCTCGAAAGCCCGAGGTGAGAAGCACGCCCAATCGCGCTCTCTTGGTTATCGACATGACCAACGACTTTCTCGTTAAGAAGTACAATCCAGACCTGGCACTGGACGCCGGCCTCGCCCTCGTCCCCCGCATTCGGACGCTGCAAGAGGCGTTTCTCGGAGCGGGGTTGCCCGTCATCTACAGCACGGACCGCCACTTGCCCGACGACTTCGAACTGAAGAAGTGGGGCCCCCACTCCATGAAGGGATCGGAGGGCTCGCAGATCGTGAGCGGGCTCCGAAGGGAGAAGGTCCACACCTTCGAACGAGCGTGGACGCAGGCCGACGTGGATGAGGCCGATTCGGACCATCCCCTGTGGGAGATCGAGAAGGGGACGTACAGCACGTTCACCGACAACGGGGGGCGCCCCACGGCCTCGGAGGCCCTCCTCAGGAAGCTGAACTTCGGGCCCGGAGACTGGCTCTACATCACCGGGCTCCACACAAATTGCTGTGACAAGCACACGGCCGCCGACGCCTTCTTTCGCGGCTACGTCCCGGTCTTAATCAGCGACGCAACGGCCGCCTTCGAGGACCCCGACGGCATCATGGGCATGAGCCACGAGGCGGCCCTGAACTACGAGAAGTTCTGGTACGACGCGGAGATTCAGACGCTGGAGGAGGCCGTGAAGGGGCTGGCCTAACCCTCCCCCGCGCTCCGTCGTCCCAGGGAACCGGAGGCCATTGTGCCGCCCTTCCCCTCCTCTTCCGTGACCAGGTAGAAGATGTCGGATCGGAGGTCCCGCAGGTGGGGGGACCGCGCGACGAGCCCGTTCTCGACGAGGATGGCCACCGCGTGGCGAACCGTCCGCGGCGGGAGGAGCGTCTTTGCCGCGATGTCCCGGGCCGTCATCGGCCCTTCATATTCGATGGCCTTGAGGACGAGCTTCGCGCTGGGCGGCATCTTCATCAGCTCCTCCGTCGAGCGCACACGCCGGAGCGCCTCGAGGCGGCCCGTCGAACCTCCGTTCATTCGGATGAGGTGCCCCACGTGGCCCCCTTGGATCTCGACCCGCTCCTCCACGCGTTGCCGCCGGAGCCCGTCGATCACCACCTCGCAATCGGACCGGGCGCTGATGTCCGTGAACTCGAGGATGGCCCGATCCGGCACGACAAGGGGCCGGCGCGAGACGTCCATGGAGTTGACGGACACCACCACGAAGACGCGGGACTGGGGGAGGATCAAAGGGCCGCCCGCGGAGAGGGCGTACGCGGAGGAGCCAGTGGGGGTCGCCACCAGGACGCCATCGCTGTAGTCCCGATACACTTCTTCCCCGTCGATGGTGAGCTTGTACTCCATGAGCACCGCGGTCTTCGCCGGAAAAACGGCGACCTCGTTCAGGGCGGCGGGAAGGGGCGATCCGTCGACGGTCACCGAGAGGCGCTGACAGGCCTCGAGGCGGTACTTCCCCTGCCCTACCCGCTGCAGCCCCTCCTCCAACGCGTCGAACGAGATGTCGGTCAGGAAGGCGGAACCGGTCGCGTCGTTCACGCCTAGGATGGGAACCTCGGCATTCCCGTACTCCTGGAAGGCCTTGAGGACGTCCCGGTCGCTCCCGAGGACGAGGATGAAGTCGGCCTCCTCGAGTCCGCCGCGATCCTCCGGGAGGAGCCCCACCTGAAAGCCGAGCGCCTCCATGACATCGCGGACGTGCCCCTCCATCCCCTGTGAGCCCTTCCCCGTGGTGGGGCGTCCGGGAAAGGGGGCGAGAAGGGCCTTCACGCGTCTGACTAGGAGGATTGGGGTAATAACCTCTCCGGGGGGCTGGACGGGGCGTCCCGCGGGCCCATTCTCAAACGTGATAGCGCCTCGAAAGCCTTTAAATAACCTCCCGAGGGAGGGGCGGCCATGATGGATGAGGAGCGCCCCTGGGAGGACACTCCCTCAGAGGATGCCCCTGCTGCCCCTCCAACCCCCCAGGCCCCTGCATCTCCGGTGCATGAGGAGTCCGCGCATGGGGGGGCGGACCACGAGACCACCGTCCAGGAGGCCAAGGAGGCCCAGAAGAGGGCCACCTACCAGGAGAAGGCGAGCAAGCTCAAGGCCAAGGCCGCCAAGCTCAACGCCAAGGCGCAGACCTTCCGCGCCAACGCGGAGAAGCTGGAGGACAAGGCTCGCCGCCTCGAACTGAAGGCGCAGGAATACGACGCCCGCGCCTAGCAAAAGGTAAAACGGCGCTCGGGTTTGCGAGGCAGTTGGTCGCGGCCTCCGCCCCGGGCAAGCTCATTCTCTACGGCGAACACGCCGTTGTCTTCGGGGAACCCGCCCTCTCTGTGGCCATCTCCCGAAGGACGCGTGTGGAGGCCGAGACGGCCGCACGGACCGAAGTCAACGGCCACCCTCTGGAGGAGGGACGGTACCCCTACCTTGCCGAGGCGTTGCGCGCGGTGAACCACGACGAGGCCGTCTCGATAACCACCCAATCTGACGTTCCCATGGCCGCCGGGATGGGTTCCTCTGCGGCGGTGACGGTGGGTCTTCTGGCGTGCCTCCAGGGTCGAGGCGGCCCCCTCGAGGAGGAGGAGATCGCTCGGACCGGGTTCGCGGTCGAGCATGCGGTCCAGGGCCGGGCGAGTCCCATCGACACGACGACGGCGACCCACGGCGGTGGCATCCTGCTGCTCAAGGACCGAGAGGCGAACTTCCTGTGGGAGATCGAGAGGGGGGAGACCCGTTGGAACCTCCACAGCACCCCACTCCCGGAGATGACCTTTGTCGTCGGGAGCACGGGAATCGAGGCAGCAACGGGTCCCCTCGTCGCCCAGGTCCAAAGACGGGTGGCGGCGCAGCGGGAGGCTCGCAGGGCGATTCAGCGCATTGGAGAGATCGCGCTGGAGGGTGTCGAGGCCCTCCGGGAAGGGAACCTGGAACACGGGGGGGGACTCATGCTGGAGAACCATCGCCTCCTCAACGCCCTTGGGGTGGGACATATCGCCCTCGACAAACTCGTTGCGGCCACCGTCCCGTTAAGCTTCGGGGCGAAGCTCACGGGCGCAGGCGGCGGGGGGAGCATGATTGCCTTGACCAATGACCCGCTCGGAGTCTCGACGGCCATTACGAAGGCCGGGGGGCGCGCCTTCGTGGTCTCTACCGTCCCGACGGGGGTCCAGCTTGAGCTCCAGTCCTGAAGCTCCACTCCGGGGTCAACCGGGGGGAGACCTCCTCGTTCGGAACATCGGCCGCCTCCTGACCCTAGGCGGATATCGCAAGCCACGGGGGGGCAAGGACCTCCTCGACCTGGGGCATCGGGACCGCGCGGCGGTCCTGATCGAGGGGGGCATCGTAACCCAGGCCGGGCGGGAGGCGGAGGTCGCGCGTGAAGCGCGCGGTGTGGAAGCCCTGGACGCCCGAGGCCGTCTGGTCCTCCCAGGCCTCGTGGACGCCCACACTCACGCTGCCTTCGTGGGGTCCCGGGCGGACGAACTTGCCGACAAACTGAGGGGGAAGTCCTATGGTCAGATCGCTCGGGAGGGCGGAGGGATCCTGCGAACCGTTCGGGCGATGCGGGCCGCCTCGGAGGAGGAGATCGTCGAGGAAACGGTTTCTCGGCTCCACCGAATGAGCGCGCAGGGAACCACCACGGCGGAGGTCAAGTCGGGGTATGGTTTGGATCGGGAATCGGAGATCAAGATGCTTGCGGCCATCGCACGTCTTGCGGGTCAGGTCCCCACCAACCTCGTGCCGACCTTTCTGGGAGCGCACGCCATTCCTCCCGAATTCGCCTCGAACGCGTCAGGGTACGTGGACGCCCTCGTAGAAACGGTAATCCCCGCCGTGGCCGACCAGGGACTCGCGCGCTATTGCGACGTCTTCGTCGAGGACCGCTTCTTTGATCCCGAGCAGGGACGCCGCATCCTCCTGGCGGGGCAAGAGGCCGGCCTGCCTTCTAAGGTGCACGCGGACGAGTTGACGGCTTCGGGAGGCGCCGAATTGGCTGCGAGCGTGCAGGCCGTCTCCGCCGACCACCTCATCTTCGCGTCGGCGGAGGGCCTCGGGGCCATGGCCAAGGCCGGCACAGTCGGGGTCCTGCTCCCCGGTACCACATTCAGCTCCCCCGACCTCCCCTACGCGGACGCACGTCGCATGATCGAAGCCGGCGTGTCCGTAGCCCTCGGCACGGACCTCTCCCCCAACTCCTGGATCGAATCCATGCTCTTCGTCATCTCCCTTGCCTGCTACCGCCTCCGAATGCGCCCGGAGGAGGCCGTCTCTGCAGCCACGTGGAACGCCGCCTGGGCGGTCGGTCTCGCGGCTGAGGTGGGCTCCTTGGAGACGGGCAAGCGGGGGGACCTCGTGGTCCTCGAGGCTCGGGATGTGCCGGAAATCCCCTATCGCATTGGCCGGAATCTGGCGGGAACCGTGGTCAAGGACGGCGTGGTGGTCGCCCGCGATGGCCGCCTCACTCCACCGGAGGAGCGAGGCTAGCCCCTTCAAGGCGAGAGTGAGCCCGGACGTGCATTTCGTCCCCGATGACGCTGTCCAGGATTTCGACGTCCTCGTCCACCCGGCAGCCTGTCGAAAGGACGCTGCCGTGGACCCGGCTCCTCCAGCCGATGTGGCTCCCCTCCATGACGACCGAGTCCTCCAGGACCACGTCCCGATCCAGAAAGACCCCGTCGTACGCGCACGACCGACGCAAGCGAGCGCCCTTGGAGACAGTCGCGTCACGTCCGATATAACTGGGCCCCACGATCTCAACTCCTTCGTTGATGTCGGCGTCCGGAGAGAGGAGGACCTTCCCCCGGCTCTTCACGCCCTTCAACGCGGTCTCTTCCCCGGTTCGTCGAATGACCTCCAGGCTCGCCCGCCACAGATCCTCGGGCCGACCGATGTCCATCCAGAGACCCTCCAGCTCCATCCCGTACAGCGCTTCACCCTTCTCCAGGAGAAGGGGGAAGAGGTCCTTCGAAAAGTCGAAGGTCTTTCGCTCTGGCACGTACGTCAGGATCTCCGGTTCGAGGACATAGATGCCGGCATTAATCAGGTCGGAGAAAGCCTCCTCGGGCGCGGGTTTCTCCTGGAACCGGACGAGGCGTCCGTCCGCATCGACCTCCACGACGCCGAACTGGCGCGTGTCCTCGGCCCGGGTCAGGGCCATGGTGGCGAGGGCCCCCCGCTGGGTGTGGCCCTCGTAGAGCTTCTTGAGGTTCACGTCCGCCAGGACGTCCCCGCTCGCAACAACGAACGTTCCGTCCACGAAATCTTCGAGCGTCTTCACCGCCCCGGCCGTCCCCGCAGGCGCGGCCTCGAAGGAGTAGAGAATCGAGGCGTCGTAATCCAGACCGTCTCCGATCCGCTTGATGACCCGATCCGACATGTAACTCGTGGCGACGATGATCTGCCGAAACCCAGCGGATCCCAGGGAGCGCAGGACGTAGTCGATGCAGGGCTCGCCGGCCACGGGCAACAGGGGCTTCGGAACCGTCTGGGTGAGGGGCAGAAGCCGCGTCCCGTACCCGCCCGCCAAGACCACCGCCTTCATGGCTAGAGCTCCAGTTTTCCGCCCTTTCGGAGCGTGGCGAGGGCCTCGTCGACCGCCTCGTCGATCTTCTCTTCGTCCTCCAACGCCTCCCGGACGGCGGTCCTCTGTTCCTTCATGAGCACCTTTCCCTCGGCATGTTCCCGGCGCCGGGTTCGCTTGATCGAGATCACTTCCTTGCGCATCTCCATGGCCCGCTGGTGATAGTGGTCCGCCCGCTCCTTAACCCTCACGAAGAGCTCGTGGATGCGGTTGGCCTCCGCGATAAGGACGGAGAGCTCGTCCAGCTTCTGGTCGAGCTCGCTCCGCCCGGCCTGGGCCTGCTCCGATTTGCGGACGACCTCCAAATGCTCGGCCTCGGCCCGCTCGAAGTGATCGTCGATGGCGACGTCCAGCTCGCCGACCTCCTTCAGGACCTCGTGGTGCTCTCGCTGCACGGCCTCCAGCTCCGCGAGCTCCTCGCGGGCCCGGCGCAGATCCTCCAGCAAGCGGCCCTCCTCCGCGAGGCTGAGGGATTGGGTCTCCTGGTCCATCTCTAGTTTCGCAATCTGCTGCCGGCGCGTGCGGACCTCGGCCCCGACGCCTCCCTTCAACCCACCTCGCAGCTTCCGCTTGACCTGGATGAGTTCCTTGGCGCGCCGTTGGAGGTCATCACGCTGCGCCTTGTGCTCTCGGACCTCCTTCAGCAGGCGCGACCGATTGTCGCGGAGGCCGTTCACCTGCTGGCGGACCTCACCCTTCTTTTTGTTGAGGAGGTCCCGTTCCTCTCGGACGGCCCGGGCGTCTGCGTTGAACCGGTCTCGTTTCTCGATGAGGTTCTGATACCGTCGCTCTGCCTGCTGCAGTTCCGTGAGGTCCTTTTTCTGGGCCATCGGGGGGAGGACCACTCTCATTGGAACGGCATTAAGGTTTCGAAGGAAGGAGCCGGCGGGTCAACGCGGCCATCTCCTCGGGGCGCATCTCGTCGGCTCGCTTCCTGGCCAGGGGGTCACCCCGGAGGACCTCCTCGATCTCCTCCTCGGCAAGTTCGAGGGACAGGGCGGCGAGGCGGAGAGCGTTGAGGGCCGTCTTCCGCCGATGCGCAAAGAGGGCGTCGACGACCCGGAAGTAGGCCTCCCGTTCGATCTGGAAGGGCGGGTCCCTCGCATCGATCTGGACCACGGCCGCCTCCACCTCGGGCGGAGGCCAGAAGGCCGAGGGGGAGATCTTCCGGCGGAGCTGTGCCGCCGCCCGGTAGTGTACTTTCACGGACAGCCGCGAGTAGGCCTTGACACCTGGCTCCGCCACCAACCGCTCCGCGAACTCCCTCTGGAGGGTCAGGACAGCGCGTCGAAACGGAGCCAAGAGGAGGCGCTCCAGGAAAGGGGAGGAGATCTCGAAGGGCAGGTTGCTCACCACCTGCTCATAGGGCGGCAAGGGGACACGTAAGACGTCACCGACCCGCAGGTCCAGTCGAGGGAACCGCTTCTTCAGGTACCCCGCCAAGAGGGGATCCTTCTCGACCGCCACCAGGCTGCTCGTTCGCCGGAGGAGGGGCTCCGTGAGGATGCCCAGCCCGGGCCCCACCTCCAAGACGGCCTCCCCAGCCTGAACATCGGCCATCGCCACGATCTCCTCCGCCACGTCTTCCAACAGGAGGAAGTGCTGCCCCAATCGCTTCGATGGGCGGGTCCCCAGCTCGCGCAAGATCGCTCGAATCTGTCCCGCCTTCATGGGTCCACCCGAGGGTCTGGGCTCGGGAGGGAGTCAGGCGATGACGACGCTCTGGACGTCGTGGTGTCGGCTGATCAGCTCCCGGGCGAGGCGGAGGTTGCTTCCCTCCTTCCCGATGGCGCGCCCCTTCCGCAGGGGATCGACCTGGACCGAGACGTGGGTAGTCTCCCCGCGCTCCTCGAAAGACACCTCCCGTACGCCGTAGTTGCGGAAGATGTTCTTGATGAAACGGGTGGGATCTTGGCTGTGCTCCACCACCTGGACCTCCTTGTGCAGGAACTGCCGGAGCTTATTCACGTTCTGGCCGCCCTTCCCGACGGCCGGACCGATCTCTCCCTCCTTCACCACGAAGAGGACCTTCGCGTCCGACTCCAAGCAATCGACCGCAGGAACGTGGGTGATGTCTTGGAAGAGGGCCATCTGCCCGAGGGTCTCCCCCGTGAACGTGATGGACGCCATTCCGCCACCTACCGCTTCAAGATCTTGGATTTTCCAGGGTCCAAGACGGCAACCGCGGAGACGGAGAAGGGTTTCCCGCACGCCGCCCCCAGTTCCACGTTGTTGCCCTGGAACTCCTCGACGGCGACGTCCTCCCGGGCCTTCAAAAACTCATCGGGGCAGTTGCGGGCCCTGATAACCAGACGGGCCTGGTCCGACCGGAGGGCCCGGCGGACCTGGCGGAGGCCTAGGACCACCGTCCCGGTCTCGATGGCCTTCCGGAGGGGACCGGCGAGGTCCGCCATCGCCTACCCTTCCTTGGCGGCCGTCCGGTAGACCAGGTTCACGGCCCCCGTGCCCAACGTGACCGGCTGCCCGACGATGACGTTCTCCGCGACGCCATCCAAGTAATCCACCTCACCCGTGACGGCGGCCTTGAGGAGGTGGTGCGAGGTAATCTCGAAGGCGGCCCGCGCCAGAACGCTGGACTTCCGGCCGGAGATTCCGTGGCGGCCGATGGCCTTCACATCCCCGTCGTTCGTCATCATGTCCGCGACGAGCATGATGTGGCGGATGTCCACGGTCAGCCCCTGCTCCGCCAGGGTGCTCGCGGCCTCACGAACGATGGCGTTTCGGGCGGCCTCCACGCCCAGGACCTCGTAGATCTCCGTGATGTTGTTGGAGTTGGTCCGGGTGGGGTCGACGTACGGGAGCTCCAAGGCCGCAGCCAGGTTGGAACCCTCCGTGTAAATCACGTACTCCTCTCCCCGCCGGCGGATGATCGCCCGGCGGACGCCATCGATGCCTTTGATCTTCGAGGTCTTGACGCCCTCCAGGGTCTTCTGAAGAAGCTTGTAGGAGACCTGGTCCGAGTCCATCACGTAGGCCTTCACCTTCCGCTCCTTCTCCTCCACCGTCCGCGTGACCTTCTCGCGTCGCATCTTGGGGAGGGTCTTATCCAGGTCCTTCCAGGTGACCCCTCGGCTCCGCATCTTCGCCTCGTTGGGATAGACGACCACGCGGTTGTTCAGGATGTCCGTCTCCGTGTCGGCGATGTCCTCCAGGTGGGTCATCTCGATCTCTGCGGCGTGCTGCCGCATACGATCCAGGTCGCCCGCCCCGTCGGTGACGAAGACCTCCATGACGGGAGTGGAGGGCACCCGACGGGCATCGACGATCTCGATGAGGCGAGGAAGGCCGAGGGTGACGTTCATCTCCGCGACCCCCGCGTAGTGGAAGGTTCGCATCGTATTGTGGGTCACGATACCCGATGCCGTGGTGAACGTCTCGAGTCCAGGGACGGAAAGGTCGTATACGGGACTTTGCGGGGGCATCACCTCCTCGATTGCCACGATCTCGTCCCAGGTGACGTCCTCGTCCACGAGGCTTCGAAGCCGTTCTAGGTCTCTGGCAACGTCCACGCTGAGCTCCTCGGCCCGGGCCTCGAACCGGTTCGCGAGGCGTGCCAGGGTGGCCCGGCCAATTCGCTGGCGTCGGGTGAAGTTGTTCACGGTTCGCGTCGGGATGCCTAGCTTCCGGGCGAGATCGCGGAGAATCGAGCCAAACCCGCTCACCATGTCCAAGGCGTCGTAGGTATACCGACCTTCAGGCTCGGCACAGAGGCGGTCAAGGCGGCGACGTTTCTTCTCGGACTCGAAGCCGATGACTTCGCGAAAGATGGAAGCAAACCGGCGGGGAATCCAGATCGTGTGCTGCTTCCCCTGCCGGCCTTTGCTCGCGAGGATTCCGAAGCGTGTGAGAAGAAGGACAATCCCGTCAATCAGCTCCTCCGAGTTGGAGCTTACCCGGATCGCTCCCCGCTCGACGGTTACATTGCCGTCTCCGTCGAAGTAGGCCCTGAGGAGAGCTCCCACGAAGGCCTCGCCGCCTTCGAAGGCGAAATCGGGGACCCGCTTGTTGTCGGACCCGGAACCACACGCGGCACGTAGAAAGCCCGCGAGAATCGCGGATCGGAGGTGGAGGTCATGGCCCCGCGCGAAGCCGCGATTGTTATCGTACTCGTTGAATCCCACCCCCAATACGCGGGCGACATCCCGCGTGCGTCCGAGAAATCCCTCGTCGGTGTTGGAGATGTTAACGTAGTGAGGAGCAGGCCACCCTTCGGACAGGTAAGCCCCCATTAGCCAGCCAAGCGTCTCATCCAAGGGAAGGCGCTCCGGCAAGGCAACGGGGCCGTGGTTCGGGGAGGTGTAGACGAAACCCTCCTCGATCTGCCTCTTTGGGAGGCCCCGCAGGTGATAACCCAGGGAGTCGGGTGCCACGGGAACCACGAAATCTCGACCGTATCCATCCCTCCACATGGATCCAAGATCCCGCGCCTTGGCTAGCTCGCTCCCGTACCAATACGCGTCCTTCGGGAGGAACGCCTCCAACTCGACATCCACCGCTTCGGGCACCGCCCATCGCCGAAGGACAGGAATTCGCGTCCCCCGCCGGAGATCGCGGCCGAGTATGGGAACGATCGTTCCGTCGCGACGCGAGACAAACGAGTGGTTGGGGGTCGCGGTGATCGTCCGGCCCGTCCGCGTTCGTAAACGAAGGAGGTGTTCACGATAGGCGTGACGGCTCGCGGATTGGACGGCCTTCCAGACGACGCGCCCGTCCTGGGTAAGGCTAGGAACCTCCAGGTCCACCCCTTCCGGGAGGTCGACCCAATCCGTGGGTCCCTCCTGGCTCACGAGGTGTCGGGCCATCAAGGCATCGACGAGTTCGCCGATGGGAACCACTCGAACCCGACCCCGCTCCCGAATGAGGACGCGCTCCCCGTAGGGGAGACTCATCTGGGTTCCGGGTTCGCCGATGGACTGGGCGGAGACGATGCCCACCGACTCGTTGGGATCAACGAGGTGTGTGCCGTATTGGTCGGCAAGATGATCGACGACCTTCTCCAGATCCGCCTTCTTGAGCTTCAGTCTCTGGGCCCGTGCGGCTAGATCCTCCACGAGGGAACGGGGCAAATCCCGCTTCTTCGTCTGGAGAATCTTGAGGATGCGGCGCTCCCAGGTCGATGGCTCTGGGACCTTGGAAGGGATCGTGGGACGTGGTCTGGGCTTCTTCTTCTGCGCTTTCTTTGCCGGCTTCTTCGCGGGCTTTTTCGCCGGCTTCTTGGGTGTCTTCTTGGGGGCCCTCTTGGGGGCCTTCTTGGCGGGCGCTTTCTTCGCTGGGGGCTTCTTCTTGGCAGGGGCCTTCTTGCGAGCTGCGCTCTTCGGTGCCGCTTTCTTCTTCGGCGCGGGCACCTCCACCTCGATCCCCAGACGCTTCAACGCGCG
>JBHHWA010000004.1:0-21056 GCA_046756285.1 Thermoplasmata archaeon | reverse complement strand
CCCGAGGGATCGTGGGGTCGTCGAGGCCATGAGCAGGCAGATCGTCAACAAGGTTCTTCATCAGCCCACAGTGGAGCTCAAGCGGCTGTCGGGGCGGGAACAAGAACCCTCCTACGCCCAAATCCTTTGCCGACTCTTTGACCTCGACGACGACGAGCAGGAAGGGTCGGCCCGCTCTCGCCCCTAAGGAAGGATCGGTGCGGCCTCGTCTCAACGTGTTCCATCGGTTCCTCGTGATCACCTTGCTCTCCGTCGCTGTCATGGGCCTGGTGCAAGGGGCGCTCCTGTCCCGGACCCTTGTCGCGAACATGCTCGACCGGGAGGTGCAGGAGACCTCGATCTACGTCCAAACTGTCGCCAAGAGCACGTGGGGGTCCGGCCTTCCTGCCTCTCCCGACGCCTATCGCACCGCGTTTGCCGAGATGGGGCGCGAGGCAGACGTTGTCCGGATCAAGATTTACAACCCGGAGGGGACCATCGTCTGGTCCGACGATCCTCGACTCATTGCGGCGAATTTCCTGGATAACGAGGAGCTCCAACGCGCCCTGCGGGGGGAGGTGGTTGTCAGCAAAGGCCTCCAGAAGCCGGAGCACCGTTACGAGGTCGAGCGTTATCGGGAACAGCGGCTCGTCGAGGTCTACGTTCCCCTCTTCACGCAAGAGGGGGGGACCGTCTACGGCGTTGCCGAGATCTATAAGTTCCCCAGCGTCCTGTATGAAAGCATCGATCACCACCGGCGCCTGGCCTGGACGGTCGCGGCGGGGGGAGGTCTCTTCCTGTTCGTCGCTCTGGCTTGGCTGTTTCGGGGCGCCCTGCGCCAGGAGGTCCGCCTTCGCGAAGACCTGGAGACGGCGCGGCAGTTCAACGAGGAGATCATCGAGAACCTCAACACGGGAATCGTGGTCCTGGACCGGGGTCTCACCGTGATCGGCTGGAACCAGCGAATGGAGGGGCTGTGCAGGTACTCGCTCAAGCGGCAGGAGGTGCTGGGCAGGCCTCTGAACCAGGTCCTGGCCGCGGAGGAGATGCGCGCCTTGGAGCCCGAATTGCGAGAGGCCTTCGGGACTCACGAAACGCGCACCCTCCAAGGTCAAGGCTGGTGCTTTTGCCGGGGGGCGGAGCCGCGGACGCTTAACCTATCCATCATCCCGGTCCGGGACGGGTTGGACGCATGGGCGAAAGTGATGGTTGTCGTAGACGACGTCACCGAGATGGTCAATCTCCAGGCGCAGGTGGTTCAGTCAGAGAAACTAACCACCCTGGGAGAGATCAGCGCCGGCCTGGCCCACGAGATCAATAATCCCCTCGGTATCATCGTATCGAAAATCAAGATGCTCCTCGCCGAGGGCCAGGCCAAGGGCTACCCCCCCGAGGTCATTCGCGACCTCGAGGCCATGGATCGGCACGCCTCGCGAATCGCCACTGTGATTCGCAACCTCCTCACCTTCATCCGTCGACCGAGCCTTGAGCGCGCCCCCTTGGACCTCAACGGCATCGTCCGAGAGTCTCTCGCCTTCGTGGAGAAGCCTTACGCCAAGATGGGTGTGCGGATCGAAAGCGACCTGACCTCTGACCTCCCCTTGGTCTCCGGCAACGATAATCAGCTCCAGCAGGTTCTCCTCAACCTCCTGGGCAACGCAAAGGATGCCATGCCGAACGGCGGCGTCATCCGTCTCCGCACCTACGTTTCTCCCGTCGGCTCCCCGGTGGTGGAGGTTGCCGACATCGGGACCGGTATTTCCCTGGAGATCGTGGGGAAGATCTTTGATCCCTTTTTCACGACCAAGGAGGAGGGAAAAGGGACCGGGCTGGGGCTATCCGTCAGCTACAGCATCGTCAAGGCCCACGGCGGCGAGATCCGAGTGGAGACGAGCCCCGGCAAGGGAACGACTTTCATCCTCATCTTTCCCCGATTGCCGAGTAAGAAGAGCGGAGGGAGACAGTATGTGGCGATGGGCTGAGCGGTCCTGGCCAGCAGGTTTGGATGCTATCGACCTCTACTTCTTAGGCCTTCGCGTCCTCAGCATCCTGGGAGGCTACGCCTGGCTGGTAGCTGCCCCGCTGGACCCCGAGGCGCGCCTCTTCGCGTCCCGGCTCCTCCTGGGCTACACCCTTTACAGCGGCCTCTTGTACGTCGGGATCTTCCGCTGGCCCAAGGTCGTGCGATGGTTCTACCTCTCTGCGCTTGCCATCGACATGGTGTTCGTCTTCACCGCAGTCCACTACGTCGGCCAGCTCCGGGGCAGCATCTATACCGCCCTGTACCTCCTAGTGGCCATCCCGGCCTTCTACTTCGGCCTCACGGTGGGGCTCGCTGCCGCCGCCGCCGCCACAGGCCTGTATATCGTCCTGTACCTGTATCTCGGCGGGCCGGGAATCTTTCCCCCCTCTGACCTCGCCCTCCGCCTCGCCTTTCTCTTCCTGATCGCTGCCTCGCTCGGGCTCCTGGCAGAGCGCGAGCGCCAATACCAACGCAAGATCGAGAAATTGAACCGGGACCTGAACCACCGGAACTTCGTCTTGGAGCAGTTCTACCGGTATCTTTCGCTCGGGAGGATCGCGGAGCGGATCGCGGAGCGAGTCAACAACCCTCTGGGGATCATAGCCCTCCGGGTAGAGGCCCTGGCGGAGGACGCGAAGGAACACCAGTTGCCGGAGCGTTTCGTCGCCGGCCTGGAGGTTATCAGGCGCCATGCCTACCAGGCCGCCTCAGTAACCAAGGCCCTCCTGGCCCTGGCGCGCCGAAACGAGTTCGCCCTTACCCCGATCAACTTGAACGAGATCCTCGAGGGGACCCTTCTGCTCCTCGAGGATCGATCGGACGCACAAGGGATCATCATCCGCAAGGAGCTTGCCTGGGCGCTACCGCGCATCCGGGGGGATGCCCAGGGGCTGCGGGAGGTCTTCCTCAACATCCTCAACAATGCATTTGATGCCCTGCCGCAGGGAGGTACGATCCGGGTGGCGACGGCGCCGCGCGATGGGACGGTGGGGTGCACCATCGCCGATGACGGGCGGGGAATCCCGTCGGAGCACCTCGAGCGCATCTTCGAGCCCTTCTTCACCACCAAGGCCGAGACCGGTGGTGTCGGTCTGGGTTTGTTCCGGAGCTTGGGGATCATCCGGGGACATGACGGGATCGTTACGGTGGAGAGCGAGGCGGGAATGGGAACGACCTTCACCATTGCCTTTCCGGTCTCGCCTCCGGGGAGTAAATAATAATGACGTCGGAAAGACGGAAGCAGATCCTGATCATCGACGACGAACCGGACATGGCGGAGAACATTGGTATGATTCTGGGCCGGGCGGGCTATTCCTGCACGATGTGCACGGAAGCCGGGAAGGCCGTGGCCCTATTCGCGGAGGAGCAGCCGGACCTGATCGTGACCGACCTCCGCATGCCGGTTCTGGATGGGATGGCGCTCCTCGACCGCGCCAAGGAAGAGGGCTGGGATGTGCCGGTGATCATGGTGACCGGCTACGCCACCATTGAGGCCGCCGTCGAGGCGATGAAGAAAGGGGCGAGTGATTTCCTGGCCAAGCCTTTCCCCCCGGAAGAACTGGTTCTCAAGGTCGGTCGGGCCCTGGACCTGTCGCGAGTACTGGAGGAGAACCGCTATCTCCGCCGACGCCTGGAGGGCGATCCCCGGTTCAAGGACATCGTCGGCAAGAGCGGCCCCATGCAGCAGGTCTTCGCTGCCCTGGACAAGGTGATGGCCACCGACAGCCGGGTCCTGATCACTGGCGAGAGTGGCACCGGGAAAGAGGTGGTCGCGCGGGCCATCCACGCCGGCAGCCCGAGGCACGACCGGGACTTCTTCGCGGTCAACTGCGTGGCTCTAACCGAGAGCCTCCTGGAGAGCGAACTGTTCGGCCACGAGAAGGGGGCCTTCACCGGGGCCATCTCCACCAAAAAGGGGGTCTTCGAGCTGGCCGACGGCGGTACCCTGTTCCTCGATGAGATTGGCGACACCAGCCCCGCCTTCCAGGCCAAGCTCCTCCGGGTGGTCCAGGAAAGCGAGTTCAAGCGGGTGGGGGGCGTCCGACGAATCCGCACCGACGTCCGGATCATCTCCTCTACGAACCAAGAGATCAAAAAGGCGATCGCCGGTGGGACCTTCCGTGAGGACCTTTACTACCGGCTGAGTGTGGTCCATATCCACCTCCCACCGCTCCGGGAGCGGAAGGAGGATATTCCCCTGCTGGTGGATCACTTCCTGGCCAAGATCCAGGCCAGGATCGCCAGGAAGGTGACGGGGGTGAGCGCCGAGGCCCTGGACCTGCTGCAGCGCTACCACTGGCGGGGGAACGTCCGGGAGCTGGAGAACGTGATCGAGCGGGCCCTGATCATGGCCCCGGGGGAGGAGATCACCCCCGCGGAGCTCCCCTTGCCGGTGGACCTGGGACAGAGACGCCGAGGCGGGGGGAGCCTGGAGGAACTCGAGCGCGAGCTAATTGAACGGACGCTCGTGGAGTGCGACTGGAACAAGACCGAGGCGGCACGCCGCATGGGGATCGGCCGGCGCACCTTGTACGAAAAAGCAGCGCGCCTCGGGATCTCGCTGCGGCCGGACTGACACGATTGCACTAGCGGAGATAGCAATGGGTGGAACAACGATTCGTTTTGGCCTCGTCGGTCTTCTCCTCCTCGTTGTCGGGTGCGCGACCACCCAGGGGGGCGGGATTGGGGAATTGGTCTGGCCGAATCCCCCCGAGGAGCCCCGGATTCGCTACATCGAAAGCTTGAGCAGCACGCGCGATGTGACGGGCCCCCCTTCCTTACTCGACCGCCTGCTCGGGGAGGAGGGGAGCGGAGCCCTGGCCAAGCCCTACGGAGTCGTGGTCGACGGGCAGGGGCGTGTCTACGTGGCGGATACCGGCCTGGCCGTCGTCTTTATCTTCGACAAAAGGAATGAAAAGGTGGACGTCCTCGGGATCCAGCCGGGAGTCGGGCAGCTGGCCCAGCCCACCGGGCTGGCCTTGAACAGCCAGGGGACCCTTTTTGTCTCCGACACCAAGCTGGACCGGGTCTTCGGCTATAGCGAGAAGGGAGAGGTCGTCGTGGCCATCGGCAAAAAGGGGGAGTTCTATAACCCAGCCGGCATATCCGTCGATCCCAAGACCGATCGCCTCTACGTCTCGGATCCGGGGCGCCACGTCATCCGCGTTTACGATTCCCGCGATGGTCGCTTCCTGTTTGCAATCGGCGAACGAGGTCCCGCAGAGGGCCAGTTCAACTTCCCCACCAACGTGTTCGTCCGCCACGGGAAACTCTACGTCACGGACACCGGCAACTTCCGGGTCCAGATCTTTGACCTCGATGGGAAGTTCCTCAAGGCGTTTGGCACCATTGGGGATATTCCTGGCCGCTTCGCGCGACCCAAGGGGGTTGCTGTCGATAGCGAGGGGCACATCTACGTGACCGATGCCGCCTTCGACAACTTCCAGGTCTTCGACGAAAATGGCAAGCTCCTCCTTTTTGTGGGGGGTGCAGGGGCGAGCCCGGGCCGCTTCCACCTCCCGGCCGGCATCTATATCGACGACGACGACCGGATTTTCGTTGCCGACCAGTATAACTACCGGGTCCAGGTCTTCCAGTTCCTGAGCCAACGGCATAAGGCCAAACAGGCCCCGTCGGGGAAGCCCCCCTCGCGTCGCTAGGGGGTTTCACCCCCGCACAGTGTGCGCGATCGATACGGTCATTCAGGTATTTCCGTGCCTGCCGCGCCGCGTCACGCGACGTTTCCAACAGCCAGGTCTCATCTAAGCCATTGAAATAACTGCGATTTCTGTCGTCCTCGTTTTTCCCCTATTATTCTCCGTTTCTGCCCCGTTTGGCAGGGGTGTTGCTAACCCTTAAGGGTGAGCGCAGCTGGTACTAAAGGATGATCGCAGCATCAGGACGCGACGACAGGAAGGGAGGTGAGGATGATGCGCACGATCCGAACACTGACTTCGGTCATCTTGGGATTGGCGGTCATTGCCATCGGCGTGGTGCCGGATGCGATTGCGCAGGGTATCGTCGGCTCGAAGCACGACCTGTCCACGACGGGTGCGCCGCCACCCTCCTGGGCCACGGGACCACTGGGCCTTCCGCCGGCCAACCAGGAGGTCTGCATCTTCTGCCATACGCCCCATGCTGCTGCAGACCCCAATCAGATGAAGCCTCTGTGGAACCGCCAGCTTCCGGGGGGCATGTACACCCTGTACAGTAGCTCGACGTTGGACGCCGCGCCGCAGCAGCCCTTTGGCGTCTCGAAGGCCTGTCTCTCATGTCACGACGGCACCGTCGGCTTCAACGCCCTGCTAAACAACCGGGGGTCCGGGAGCCCGGCGCCAGTCGGCACTGACCAGACGATGGGAAATGGGACCAATCCCATCACCCGGATCGCCGAAGACGGCACCAACCTGACGAACGACCACCCCATTTCCATGCGCTATAGCCTGGCGAACTCGCCCAGCGGCACCAGCGGGGTGGATGACCATGCCACCGGCTTTTATGCCGAGTTCACCATCGGGACCCGGATGTACGTGAACAAAGGGTCGAGCACCGTGGATACCAATGCTTTGCCGCTCTACTCGGATGGGACGAATGACGATTTCGTGCAGTGCGGCACGTGCCATGACCCGCACCGGGAGAAGACCGAGGCCGATGCGGTGAACTTCTTGCGCAAGTCCAACGTCGGGAGCGCCCTCTGCCTGACGTGCCACAAGAAAGACGCTTAAGAGGGCGAGGAACGAACTTGTTGCCTGGCCGCTGCGGGATCTCCACCCCGCAGCGGCCAGCAGGAGGAGTAGGGGTGAAGGGAGGAGGGGTTGTCTCTTGACCCGGACGGGAGATACCTATATCGTGCCTGAGTCCGGGAGGGAGGTGATCGGTGCGCCGCCCTGGCCCGGCATTGTGCAAATGGATCGCATCCGCCGTAATGGCTATTCCCCTTGCAACACCGGCCATCGCCGAAGAAGGGGGCGGGTACTCCCTCACAGGTGACCTCCGGTCCATGGTGCGCGTTGAGCGACGGTCCGAGACCGGAAACCCAGATACCGATAGACTCCAGGTCCATCAGGCGTATAACGTCACCGCCGCCGGTCCGATCTACGACGCCCGCCTGGCCTCCTTCACCACCACTGGGTCCTTTACCCTCGACGACCTCAAGGTCGACACGGACCCTCGGCCCGACCGTCACGTGCGCCTTCTGTCCGTCTCTTCCTCCCTCAGCCTCCTCTCTGCGACACGATTTCCACTGGGTCTGCGCTTCACGATGAGCGACGGGGAGAGCAATGGCACGTCGACAAGCGGAATGTCCTACGGAGCCACGTGGAACGCCAACTTCAAGAAGCTCCCCGCCCTCCAGCTCTCCTACGACCGGAGTGAGACGGAGACGGACCAGTTCTCGGGAACGCGGAACCTGACAATCGACTCGGCTCGGATCCGACTCTCGAAGCGGCTCGCCCGGTCGAGCTACGAGCTGGAGTATGAACGGCGCGACACCGACGACAACCTGGGATTCGGCCAGTTGGGGAATCACGCGCGTTTTTTTTCCAATCACCGATTCGACCGCGCCTGGAATTTGACCACCAGCGCCCAGTTCGATCTCGAGGACCGGGACCTCCCCACCGGCGGAGGCGACTCTAGCAACGTCTTGCTGTCCACCGGCGGGGGCGAATCTAGCAATGTCTTGCTGTCCACCTTGGTGAGTTACGTTCCCGATCCCGACCTCTCCGCGAGCGGTTCGCTCCAGTTTTCCCGGACAGAGGTGAGGGATAGCTTCAACCAGACCGCGGGGGGGAGCGTGCGGGCCAGCCGGCGCTTCCGATTGTTGCCTGAGCTGCAGGGAAACACTTTCGCCTCTGGCTCGTTCACCCTTTACGATTCGAGCTTTCTGCCCGGGAATGAGGATACATTTTGGTCAACCAACCTGGGGGGCGACCTGGTCTCCACGCAGCTTCGACCTGTACGGGTCGGCGTGGGCTACAGCCTCGCCCTGTCAGAGGGGGCGGCAGCGGCCGTCGCCCCCGTAGGAAATTTCGCCGTCGGTCTGCCAGAGGCGGGGGGACTACAGACGGCCCAACGGATCAACCTGAATGTGACCAGCCGGACTCTTGCCCCCTATACCCTGAGCGGCGATTACACGCTCTTTTTGCAACGAGGACCCTTTGATCGTCTGAGCCACACCGCCTTGCTCCAGGCGACGGGAAGCCCATTCCGCGGCCTCAGCTTTCGAGCCGGCCTCCAGGGGAGCCACGCTGACAATCCCGATGTCAAGGTCCTGTCCGGCGACCTCAGCGCCACCTACTCTCCTCTCTTCAACCTGTCGCTTACCGGCGGCGCGTCGATCAGCGTGCTCGAGTCGGGGGAGCAATTCACCTTCATTAACCGCCTCCCCCTCATCCTCCGGTATCGGCCGGACAGGCTCACGACCATCGTTGTTGAGGGCTTCCGGGAGGACATCGACAACACCGTAGGGCCCGACCGGCTCACCTACGAGGCCCGCCTCCGCGTCGAGCGGCCCTTTCGCCAGCTCCGCCTCGCCCTGGAGTTCCGCTATCGGGATTCGGAGTCCGGGGACAGCCATAGGCGAGAGGCGGAGATCATGTTCACGATCAGCCGGCCCTTCGCGTACAGTTTCTGAGGGAGGATGATGAACAAGGGCAAAGCGATCATCCTGCTTTCGGTTCTCCTCTTGGGTGGTTGCGCCACGACACGTCCCATTACGTCCCCCGATGGGCCGGACCTCGTCTGGCCGGAGCCTCCGGATCCCCCGCGCATCCGGTTCCTCTACAGCCTGACCCGTCCCGACGACCTGGGGATAACAAAGGGCTTTTTCCAACGGCTGTGGGAGTTCTTTGCCGGGAAGCGGCTGGAGCAGGTGGAGAAGCCCTACGGCGTGGCGGCCGAAGGGGAGCGGATCTACATCACCGATCAGGCCCTGCGTGTCATCCACATCTTCGATCTTGAGGCCGGAAGCTACGGCCGGGTCGAGCGGGCCGGCGATCGCTACTTCGAGGCTCTCCTGGGGATCGCGGTTGATGGGGATGGTCGCTTCTACGTCTCGGACCCGGACGCCAGCCGGCTCTACTTGTTCGACGAGGACGGGGAGCTTCTTCGGAGTGCCGACGTCGGCGAGGCCATCCTTCGCCCGACCGGTCTCGCCTTTGACCGCGCCCGGGGGCTCCTGTATGTGGTCGACACCCTTGGCCACAAGGTCGTCATCCTCGACCGAGATTTCCAGAGGCGGGGCGAGATCGGCCGGCGGGGGGAACGGGACGGGGAATTTAATTTTCCCACCCACGCCTTCGTGAGGAAGGACGGGCGCTTGTACGTGGCGGATACCTTCAACTTTCGGGTCCAGGCCTTCGCGCCGGACGGGACGTATCTGTTCAAGTTCGGGCGGGTGGGGAATAGCCTGGCCAGCTTTGCCCAACCTAAGGGGATCGCCGTCGATTCCGAAGGGCACATCTATGTCGTCGAAGGGCGGCTGAATGTCATCAAGGTCTTCGATTCGGGGGGCCAACTTCTTCTGGTCCTCGGCGGCCTGGGGGCCGAGCGGGGGCGATTCTGGCTCCCTACTGGGCTCTATATCGACGCCGCGGACCGGATCTACGTCGCGGACTCTTTCAACCAGAGGGTACAGGTCTTTCAGTACCTAAGGGAGCAACCATGACGCGAGGTCGTCGATGGCTCCTGCTGCTCAGCGCTCTCTTGGTCGCGCGGGCTAGCCTCGCCTGGGGGCAAGGCATCGTGGGCTCGAAACACGACCTGTCGTCGGTCACAGGCCCGGGACCCGTCAGGGCCTTGGTGCCGGGACTTGGAGGGACCACAGAGATCTGTGTCTTCTGCCACACTCCTCACAACGCCAATCCCGCCACCGACGTGCGGCCACTGTGGAACCGGAACCTGTCCGCAGCGGCCTACACGGTCTATACCAGCTTCACCCTGGAGCACACGGCGCCGACGCGCCCGACCGGCGTGTCGCGCCTCTGCCTCTCGTGTCACGACGGGAGTATCCCTATCGGCTCGGTCCTCAACATCGCCGGGGCCTCCCGGGAGATCGCCATGACCCAGCGCTTTATCCCGGCTCAAACGCAGATCGGTCCTGACCTCCGGAATAGCCATCCCATCTCCTTCGTCTTCGATGCCGCGCTGAAGGCGGCCGACGGGCAGCTCTTCAACCCGCCCCCCCAGGTCGAGACCCGTCCCGCCGCCGACGTGAAGCTATGGGATGGAGGCCAGGTCCAGTGTCCCTCCTGTCACGATCCCCATCGTGTCCAGTTTCCCAAGTTCCTGCGGAAGCCGAAGTTCAGCCAGACGGACAACCTCTGCATCGTCTGTCACGACCAGCCAGGCTGGACGTCCAGTACCCACCGCAATGCCCTCCAGATGGCGGACTTCGGTGACGGTGACGGTTCCCACAGCGTGGCGGAGCGGGCCTGCCTCTCCTGCCACGACCCTCACACGAAAGCGGGGGCGACGCGGCTGCATCGGGAAGGGGCCAACGCCGCGGGGGTCTCCGTCCCCTCGAATACCTGCTTTCAGTGCCACAAGCCCCTAGTCCCGGTGGTGGGTCAGGATGTTCGGACTCAGTTCGACAAGGCTGGCTCTCGCCATCCCATCTCTCGAGACACGTCCACGACGAACTCGGGCCACGAGCCGATCATCACGACGGTGACAGGGGTCCCGCCGAATACGGCTCTCCCGGAGGATGTCCTCTTGGTTCCGGGCCTCGTGAGCGCCCGGGGGGTCCCGATGACCAAGCACGTGGAGTGCACCGACTGTCATAATCCCCACCGCGTCCGGGCGAGCAACCGGACAGAGGGGATCCGGGGGATCGATACCGCCGGGGCCGGCAGCACGGTCGTGTTGAACGTTATCAACGACCCAGAGCTGCCCGACGGCATCCAGAGGCAATTCCAGCTCTGCTTCCGCTGCCACGGCGTCTCCTTCGACCGCTTCATCCCGTTACGCTTCGACGGGACCGGCCAGCCGGTCCGGACGACGGTGGGGGAGCCGGCCAGCCTGAACACCAGTGGCAGCAACAAGTTCCTGGAGTTCCAGCCGTCGAACAGCGCCTTTCACCCAGTGGTCGCAGCGGGACGCAACACGTCGACCGCACTCAGGAATCAGCTTGCCGCAGCGGGGCTCAACACCGGCTCCATCATCAAGTGCACCGACTGCCACAACAACGACGAGGCCACGGTGCGCGGGCGAGTCTCCAATACCCCGACTGCGGTCAGCGGACCGCACGGGTCCGTCTATACCCGCCTCCTGCGGGGGCGCTATGTGACCGACCCTCGCCCCTTTACCCGGGGCCCCTTCAATGAGAATAACTTCCAGCTCTGCTTCTTCTGCCACGATGTCAACGCCTTTAACGACGCCTCGCGGAACCGAAGCGATCTGACGAACTTCTTCAGCAGCGATCGCGACAACCTCCACTGGTTCCATCTAACGCGGATCGACGGGGACAACGGCTTTGGCAACGCCCTCTGCCACGACTGCCACTACAACGTCCACAGCAACGTCGAGGCGGCCAACACCCTCTTCGAGCCGCCACCCGACGGGGATACCCACCTCGTCAACTTCGATCCGCCCCACACGGCGGCCAACGCCGCCAAGCCCCTCTGGTTTTTCAATCCCCCGAACACTACCCGTTTTGGAGAGACGTCGCCGAGTCGGAACACCATCTCGTGCGACCTGGTCTGCCATGGGGCGCAGCATGATGACGTGGATAAATTTTTCTACGAGTTTACCCCTTCATGAGCCGCCGCCGGGGCGCGGACGACAGCGAGCCGGATGGCTGGCGCCGGTGCTGCTCGTCGTCTTCGTCGCAGCGTGGCCCGTAGCCTGCCTCGAGGCGGCCAGCTTAGAGGGGGTCTTGTATCTCAGCACGACCGGCGATCGGAGCGGCGAGGTCATCTGGGGAGCGGGGGAGGAGGTGCGGCTTCTCAAGCCCGAGTTCGCGAGGGAACGGGATGAGCTGCGTCGTCGGATCCTGCCCCGCATCCGGGACGCGGACCGGAGAGCCGATACTGCGCTCGTCGAGCTCTTGCGGTCGCCGATCGATGAGCGGCGGGAACGCGAGAGGACTTACCGAGAGGCGGAAGACCGGCGGCGGAGTGAGCGGCGGGAGTATGAAGCCGTTATGGATGCCCTCATCTCCAAGTACACGGTGGCGAGCGCAAAGGCTGATCCCGAGGGGCGCTTTCGGTTTGACAATATCCCTGCCGGGACCTTTCTGGTCTACGCCCGGATGGTGATGCGAGAGATGGGGCTCTTCTACCATTGGCTCGTGGGGGTGAAGATGGGGGAGGCCCCTATCGCCGTGGAGCTGAGCACCAAGAACGCCGCCACCTTGTACTACTAAGGAGGCGTTGTGACGCAGGCCCTGCGTGTGAGGATCAGGATGGATAGGCGTCGGCGAGTCATTGGAATTGTGGTTGCAGCGTCTCTGGCCCTGGCGTCCCAATTGGCCTGGGCCCAGGTTCCGGTTCCTCCGGGGCTCCGCGGGGATCCGGTCAAGGGGGAACAGCTCTATCGGCTCCGTGGGTGCCCGACCTGCCACGGCGCGAGCGGCAAGGGAGGGAACCTCGGGCCAGACTTGACCCGACCTTGGCCCCGCCGGGAATTCGGCTGGTATCGGAGCTATCTCACCAATCCCCGCTCCTACCTGCCGAACTCTATTAAGCCTCCGACCATCATTTCGGCCGAGGAGATGGAGGATCTGGTCGCCTACCTCCTTCGCCTGAAGGGCCTCCGGTAGACCGCACTCGACCTCAAGGGCGTATATCAGGATGCCGATAATCTTTGCGAAAAGGTGGATAGGCTGTATACTACCTCCCCTCATCGGTTCTTCGTGGCAGTCAACACGCGGGGCCCCCGATGGCTTTGTGGGCGAAACGGGGATCGTGGTTCATGGCGTCGACGGCCGTCCTTCTGCTGGTGGCGACGGAGGGTTCGCCCTTCCGAGCCCAGGAGGAGTCAACGTCTCAGCAGGGCGTCTGGGACTCGGTCCGCGGCGAAAGCTCGCGGGCCTGTCTCGAGTGTCACGACGGATCCCTGGCCCCCAATGTTCTGAACTTTCCCTCGGGCCCGTCGGGGAACGGCACGCCCTGGACGTTCTGCCGGCTGGATTCACCGGGCTTCAACCACCCCATCGGGATCGACTACCTTTCGCGCCAGGCCCAAAGCGGAGGCCGACTGAAACCGATCGGTTTCGCGCTCCGCCTGGAGAACGGGAAGATCGGCTGTGTTACCTGCCACGATTCCGCCTCGTCTCTCCCCGCCAAGCTGGCGATGTCCAACGACCGCTCCGCGCTCTGCCTCACCTGCCACAACCTGTAGCAGTCAAAAAAGCTGCCTAAGTCCTTCGATTCATAAGTTCGGTGACGAACTTATTTACTCAGGACTTAGTGCTGAGTGAGCAATGCCTCTGATGTGATTCGCGAGAATACGTAACCGTATTTGCGAATCGAAGCACTAAGAAATTTTCGGCTCGGCGACGTCTGGGAATAGTCCGGTTGCGTGAGGCTACGGACGGGCTGACTGCTCGATCAGCGTGAGGAGACCGGAGGTGCCCACCTCATTGGCGTACCGGTACCGGATGGAGCGGGTCCGGGAGATCAGGGCGTCCCGTCTCGTAAATTTGGTAATGGTGACCCCGAAGCGGTCCCGCAGGGATGCCAGCGCGTCCGCCTCGCGCTTCACTTCGGCTTCCCTGGCTACCGTTGTGGCGTCGCTGGCCGCAGCGACAACCGCCGCCTGCTGGGTCCGGCTGAGCCGCCGCCAGGCTGTCGCACCGACGACCAATAGGCGGGTGGCGATGGCGTGGCCCGTCTCGGTGAGGTGCGGGGCGGCCTCGAACAGGCGCTCGCGGAGTATCGTTTCGGCGTCACCCTCGACCCCCTCTACCGTCCCGTCATGGAGCGCAGAGGACGCTTCCCGTCGTGAGAGCAGGATCGGGCGGACGCCGAGCGCCTTCCACATCTTGCTCCGGACCGGCTTGAGGGGGATCCCGAGACGGAGTGTCGCCAGGGCCTCGAGGGTCGGCACGCCCTCGCGCCGCGTCAGCAGGTGCCGGCGGGTCCCGCCCCAGTATGCGAGAACCCTAATGCCAGTCTCGGTCTCTCCCTTCGCTCCCTCCACCCTTGCAGCGAGCTGGCGTCCCGGCTCGCCGTCCAGGGCCCTCGCCCAGTGATCGCGGTCCCACCACAAGCCTATCAGGTCAAGGAGCGTGACCTCACGGGCCACGTCCCTGAGGCCCGCGGGCGAGACCACGGCAGCATCTAGCTCGCCAGCGAGGATCGCTCGCACGGTCTCGCGGTCGTCTCCCCATGTTCCCACCTCCACAGTCACCGTCCCCGCCAGGCGATCACGGAGCCGTTCGATGCCACTTTGGACCGGATGGTCCTGCCCAAATCCGTGCGCCATGACGAGCCTCGGCCCCGTGTCGGCGGCCATCGCTCCCGAAAAACTCCCCAGGACCACCAGCACCCACGCGACCACGAACCAGACCGCCCACGACCACGCGTGTTGACACCTTGTGGTCTCTCGGGGCAATCCGCAATCCGCAATCCGCAATCCGCAATTTATTTCTTGTGGCATGTCTGGCACAGCTCCGTGTGCCGGCGGGCGTCGAAGTTCCACAGGTACTGGGAGTTGGCGGCATGGGGGTTGTGGCAGCTATTACACGCCAGCTCCCGCTCCGGACGCATCGGATCGGGCCGGCCGCGGGTGGGGTGCGTGTCGCCGCTCGGTCCCCAGGCGATGACGTGGCGCCCCGTGGCCTTCTCGAAGTGACAGGAGGTACACAGGTCCCAGGGCGCCCGCTTGAGCCAGAAGGGGTTCGGGCTGCCGTGGGGGTTGTGGCAGATGGTGCAGCGCCCCGTGCTGGTCGGGCCGTGCTGGTATTTGGCCGAGAAGAAATAGGCCCGCTGCGTGGTGTGGCAGCCGTAGCAGACTTCGAGCACCCGGGCGGGCGTCGCGTACGGGGTTGGCTTCGCCTGGGGATCGTGGCAGAGCAGGCAACCCCAGACGGCCGCCGGGCCGTGGACTTCTTGCTCCTTCACCAGGCGGCGGTGACAGGTATAGCAGGAAGAGTCCTCGGGTGAGGTGGGGTTGCGGTCGGTGGGCTTGGCAATCAAATCGTGACAGGTGCCGCACGACCGCTCCATTGCGGGATCGCCGTGGAAGGGACGGGGGACGAACCCTCGCGGGATTCTCTCCTCATCGAAGAAGGGTGCGGCATAGACGATCTCCCGCGTGGCCACGGCCGGTTCGCCGGTTGGCCCGACGGCCAAGAGGTTCCGCCCGGCGCGCAACCGGACCACCCAGTGCCACACGCGGCCCGCCTTGGCGGGAGATGGGAGCTGCTTGTCGTTCAACCGGGCCGTGAATCGTCCTTCGCCGACGACCACAAAGGCAACCACGCCGGCGCCGCGCACCAGGGCCTTTGGTGCAGGGTGGAGAATCTGGATGGGCTCGGCACCGCCAGCGGGCCTCGCCAGGAGGGCCGGAGTGGTCAGGAGGAGAATGGGCGCGAGGATTATGGGCCGCAGCATCGGCATACCTCAGGGCGCACTGGGGTTCAACGCGGTCTGGACCAAGATCCGCGCCACGCGGTGCCCGTCTCCCTCCAGCAGTTGTTTCGTCACCCCTTTCTCACGGAAGAGCTGGTAGGGCCGTCCCATCATCACCTTCACGAGCCGACCATCACGGGTCTCCAGCGTCACCGGCGTCTCCTGCGTGAGCCGACCCAGTAGTGTCCGCCCATCCTTGAACTCGGTCTCGATCACAGCCAAAGGATAAAAGGTGTGGCTCACGCGGCTCCATCCTAGGTGGTACTCCGCCGAGATCCGCCGGACCTCATCGGGGGAGATGTCTCTCTTTGTCTCCAGCCCCAGATGGTCAGCCCGGAATGGACCGACCAGGCGCCCCTCGATCCGCTGTCCGTCTCGCAGGATTATCACTGAGCTGAACTCTACCTCGCGAATCCGAGCGCGCAACGCTTGGACCTCTGGCACCGGGTCTCGGGCCCGGGTCTGCACCAGATCCAGCATCCGCTTCGCCAGCCGCAACTCTCCTCTCGAAATCTGGGCCTCGACTCGCCCCAGTGCTGCTGCCACATCGGCGGCTTGCAGGCGTCCGCTGGGCGCGAACACTTCTACGCCGTCTGGAAACCGCAGGAAGTCCTTCGCCTCCTGCGCTTCCACAGGACCCCAGAGACCCGGGACAATCAAGACGAGAGCCAAGATCCGGACGACGTATCTATCCAACCCTCTCCCCCCATCACCATTTCTCTTTTCTACCGCCTCCCCTGGACCAGCTTGCGCACGGCCCATCGGTAGTGGTACAGGGCGGCTGGCAGGTCCCCTGCTGCCTCGTACGCCTCGCCCAGCGCGAAGTATCCCAAGACGGGGTCCGGGTTGAGCTGGACCGCTCCCTCGAGCAGTGCGATTCCCTCTTTTCGCTTCCCGGTCCGGACCAGCGCCATCCCCAGGCCGACACGGCCCCGGGGGGAGCGCGGATTCGTGCGGAGCACGCGCTCGAACGCAGCCCGTGCTCCCGTGGAGTTGCCGGTCGCCAGCCGGGCATAACCGAGTTCCAGGTGGGCCTCCAGCAGGTCCGGCTGCATCGCGACCGCCGTCTCTAACTCCCGGGCGGCCTCGGCCGCCTGGCCGGCTCGCATCAGGCGGATCCCCGCCTTGACGTGCTCCCGTGCACGATCGATGTCCTCTACTGGCTCCCCCAGCTTCCGCAGACGGGCGACGTAGTCGGTTCCGTCCAGCTCGCCAAGGGCGAGCCGGACGCGCGCCTCGAGGATAGCCCGGTAATTCGAGTTCCGACTGGGGAGGTAGAACTGCAGAATTCCGTCGGCACCGATGATCCCGGTGCTTGGCAGGACTACGATGCCGTAGGCGTCCTCGGCCTGCTTTCCCTCATCCACGTATAGAGGGAGGCTGAGTTTCAGTCCCCGCTTGGTCTTATCGGCGTCGATACGGGCTGTACCCGCCACGCCGACCGCCCAGAAGGTCATGCCGCGCTTCCCGTACCTCGCTGCGAGCGCATTGAAGTCCGCCAGGGCGCGCCGTGAGAACTCCTGATCCGGGCGCCAGAACAAAACGGCGGCCCGCGAGCCGACGGGCGGGAATGGGACGCGGGCGTCGGCGGGACCGACGAGGCTGAGGGTCGGCGCCGGCCTCCCTACGACCGCTGTGCGAAATGCCCAGGCTGCTCTGCCCTGCAGGAGGCAGAGCCCGACCGCCAGATGAGCCACGACGATCCAAGTCGCCACCCAACGCCGATTCGTCATTTGTCCCTCCCGCGTGATTAGTAGATTAGTAATAGACGATGAGCTTTACGACATCGGCGCCCGAGGTGATGTCCCGCTCATCGTACGCCACTAGGACCCGCATCTTTTTAAATAACTCTACATGCGTGTCGAGGGTGAGATAATGAAGCTTCGTGTCCGGTCGTTCCCCCGCACCCACAACGCGCCGGCCCGTGGCCTTCAGGAACTCGGCGTACGTCATCATCTGACCCTCGCCGAGCGCCTCCCGTACGTCCTCGCTCGTGACCCCCCATTCGGGGAACAGGATCAGGCTCTCTACCACCTCCCCAGGCCGGAGGTTCGCGACCACCGTGGCGACCCGGATCGGCTCGACCCCGCGCGGCCCCCGGAAGATGGCGGAGTCCGGGTACTCCGCTAGGGGCTCGCCCAGGCGATCCCGGAGCTGGCGGAGCGAGGTTACCCCTGGTCGCACCCCTTCCCACTCCCCTGCTCGGGCGGAAGGTACCGGCAGGATCGCCAACGCGACTCCCGCTGCTATCGTGATCGCCGTCCCGCATCTCATCGCCGTGCCTTCCTCGTCTTGCGCGTCTTGGGGGGGGGAAACCCTGTCTCCTCGAACCAACGCTTCCAGCCCGCCGGGTCACGAGGCGGGGGCCCGGCGTGGAGTCCTGCTGTCCACTCTGAAAGCAGCCGCTGCGCCGTGCGCCGGACCCAAAACTCCCGGTCGCGGAGCATCGCTACCATAGGGAGGAACGCCTTCTCGTCCCCGATCTTTCTCAGGGCGAACAAGGTGATCTTCCGCAGGAACGCGTCGTCGTCCTTAAGCTGTCCGAGAAGGGCGGGCACCGCACGGCGGTCGCGCAGGTTCCCCAGGGCGCTCACCACCAGCCTCCTGTTCCACCGGTAGGCCTCTTCCTTGTATAGGAGCTCTATCAGACGCGGAACCGCCTTGCGGTTGGCCAGCTCCCCCAGCGCCTCCACTGCGGACCAGCGGACCGCTATGCGCTCGTCCTTCAGGGCGTCGAGGAGCGCCGGGAGGGCCACGGGACTCTGGCTCCGGCCCAGGGCCCGGGCAGCTGTCATTCGCTCCCCGGTGTCAGCGGAGCTTCGCAGGACTCTGACTAGCTTTTTCGGGTCCGTCGGGCGGCGGTCGGCGATCCCCCCTTCCGTGAAAGCCGGTTTGAGGTCCGCTGCTGCTGTCCCCGCGAAGGCCCAGAGCAGACTGCCACAGATGAGCATCAGCCCCCTTCCCGTCCGGGCCCCGCTCCCTGTAGTCTTGTGATTGCGCCGTTCCACTACGCTTTCCCCTGTCCTATTCCGCGTCCTGGGCGAGGCGGAAGCCGATCGTTGGATGTCGAGAGTCAGGCGGGGCGAAATTCCGGAACGCTGTCCGCCCGTCGCAGTCGAAGTCGCCGTCCCACGAGGTGCCGCGGATGACCCGAAAGGTTTCGCCGAAGTCAGCGTTCGTGGTGGGCCCTCCTGGGTACGGCGTGTACCACGAGGCGGTCCACTCGGCGACGTTGCCGACCGTGTCCAGGAGGCCGAAGGGGCTGGTGTCCCGGGGGAACGACGCCACCGGCACCGTGTCCCCGAAACCGGCCGCACGGGTGTTTGCCCACGATGGTTGCCGCTCCTCTCCCCAGGGATACCGCCGCCCGTCAGTTCCGCGCGCCGCCTTCTCCCACTCCCATTCGGTTGGTAGCCGCTTCCCCGCCCACCGCGCATAAGCCTTCGCCTCGGCCCAGGTAACGTTGGTGACCGGGTGGTCCTCCTCGCCCGGTGGGAACGTATGCGTCGGGTCGTACCGCTGGTATTCGCGGTTGGTCACCTCGGTCCGCCCAATGAAGTAGGCCGGCAGATACACTCGCTGCGCCGGCGCCTCATCGTTGTCCCAGGTGTCGGTCCCAAGCATGAACCAGCCGGCCGGGATGAGGATCATCTCGGGTTGGGCAATTTGATTCGCGCGCGCCTGAGGCGCGGCCGGTGTTGCGCCGGCCACGACGCTCCCGACTAGCAGGACCAGCCCGAGACTGCGCAAGGCCTTGGCATGCATTCGTCGCTTTCCCAAATCCCCTCGTCTTCCTTGCATGGCCTTTCCCAATCGATGCTGCACCTCCCGCCTCCCGCTATCTCCCGAACGAGTGCTGAAACAGCGCCCCCTCCGGGGTGCGGAGGAGTTGATAGGCGCGCTTGTAGCTGGCGATCGCCTGGGGGAGCATCCCTTTGGCCTCGTATGCCTCGGCCACGATCAACTCGATCCGGAAGTCCAGAGGGTTCAGCCTGCGCGCCTCGGCAAAGGCCTTCTCGGCCGTGGTTGTCTTCCCGACTTTGAGCTCGAGCGCCCCCAAGATGGCCCGCGCCAGGGGGAGTGAGGGGTCTGCCTTCAAGGCTGCGGTGATGTGTCGGCGCGCCCCTGCACCGTCACCCAAGGCGAGGCGAATCTGCCCGAGTTCGAGGAGGGCAATGGGCTGCTTTGGGTCGAGGGCGATGCAGATCCTCAGCAGTCGTTCCCCCTCGATGAGGAGTGTTTTCCATTCGGCCTGATACGTCGCGGTCACGTACTGCTCCCCTCGAAACTCGATTATCTCCTCGGTCGCCGCCCGCTCTCGATAGGTTCGGGCCAGGAGCAGTGGCGGAAACAGGAACCTGGGGTCGACCTCCATCGCCTTCTTGAGGTGGGACTCGGCCTCGTCCGTCATCCCCCGTCCAATGAGCGCCCGGCCAAGGTTGTAATAGCGGACCGCCCTCGGGACGGGCGCGGGCCCACGCCGGACCTTTCGCGCCTTCGGCGTCCGCCCCGTAGCCAGCGCTTCGACCTCGTCGAAAAACTCCTCGCGCCCCGCCAGCGGGTAAGCGGCCAGGACGGCCCGGAGGGTATGTTTGGTGTCCAGCAGGACCGTGGATGGCACTGCCATTACACCGTACGCCCGGAAGGTCTTCAGCCCGCGGTCCAACAGGGTGGGGAAGGTAAGGCCGTGCTGCCGGATCACCTGTTTTGCAGCCGCGATCTCCTCAGCCCCCATCCGCTGGTTTTCTACGTTCACCCCGACCACCGCCAAGGATCCATCCTTGGAGGCGCGGTGCAACTGCTCGAGTCGCTCCAGAAGCTCCGGCGAGTACTCGCTCCACGAGGCCCAGAACACCACAACGATCGCCTTTGCATCGGGGAAGTTTTTGAGGCCGACGGTCCGGCCCTTCAGGTCAGGCAGGGTGAAGCCGGGAGCCCGCATCCCGACCTGGAGCCCGTCGAGCGCTCGGGCCAGGGCAGGGAGGATCATCGGGAGCATTATTATGAGGATTCGTGTCAACCATCTCTGTGTCATATCCTTCCTCTCAGTCGGCCGTGAACGTCGCATAGTCGATCGGGTTCTTCACCGGCTTGACCCTGTTGTAGCCCCGAGGCACGTGGCAGCCGGGGGCACACTTGCCGCCGTTCTTGTACTTGACGAAGTTGGTCGGCAGGTCCCAGGCCCCGAAGGGGACGGAGTCGCGGATATGCTTCGGGTTGTTGCTGGCGTGCAGTTCGTGGCAGGCCCGGCAGGTGCGCCCCTTTGTGGTCCGGTTGACGTGGTGGAAGTGGAGGTTCTGGTCCCCGTTCCGGAAGTTGGTCAGCGTGGTGGTATATCGGTCCAGGACCAGGGTCCTCTCGTGGCAGCGGAAGCAGAGCGCATACTTTTCCAGGGCGAAGCCGGTGTAGAATTGCCGGGGGAACGGCTTCTTGAGCATCCGAAAGTTGTCGGTCCCGTGGGGGTTGTGGCATGCGGGGCAGTC
>JBHHWA010000003.1:0-21614 GCA_046756285.1 Thermoplasmata archaeon | reverse complement strand
AGGGATTTCTCGACCCCCGAGGCTTCGCTGAGGGCGCTCAAGGAGTCTGCCTCTCCGCCAATGTCGTCCAAGGCCTGGAGGACGCTGATCTTGCTCGGCGAGATGACCTCGCTGTAGCTGAACTTGAGAACGGGGAGCATCATGGGGACGTCCCCCTCCACGTGAAAGGCCTTCACCCCGTTCACGAAGGCGGCGCTGATGGCGGAGCAGGTCATGAGCTTCCGCCCGCTGGAGACGTTGATGAAGATGTCGTCGTACTGGTCCCGCTGCTCCTGAATGATCTGGGCGACGACCTCGTACATCTCCCGGGCGGGATTCCGGATCTCCTCCCGCTCGACGGGGATCTGGAGCTCTCCTAGCTTCCGCCCGATCTCGGCGGCCCGGAACCGGGCCTCCGGTTCGTGAATGAGGACCAGCTTGCTAACCGGGTACTCCCGGATGCCGGCGAAGATGGGGGCCTCCTCGTCCCCCAGGGTGGCAATCTGAAGAATTCTCATGCCTGGTTATTCTAGCGGACGCCGCTATAAAAACGGTTTGAAATCTTGGAGGCGAGGTTGAACTTCACCTCGGGTCAGGGTCATATACGGGCGCGTTTATCCTGCCGCCGATTCCCTTGCAGAAGCTCCTTTGGCACCTAATCGTAGGGACCAGGGGAGGGATCAACCGGGCGCGCGTCCTCCTCCTGCTGAAGGGGCGCCCGTACAACGCGAACAGCCTGGCGGAGGAGCTGGGCCTCGACTACAAGACGGTCCGCCATCACCTCCGGGTCCTCCGGAAGAACGACTTGGTGATGGCGTCCAAGGAGGAGTACAGCACGCTCTACTTCCTGACGCCGACCATGCTGCGGTATTGGGAGGACTTTGAAGTCATCTGGAAGAAGGTTGGGGAAAAGTAGATGGAGTATGGAAGAATGAAACCGAATTCAACCCGAGGTGAGAGCCCGTGGTAAGCCATCAGATTTGGTCGTTGAACATCATATTCGGGAGTGCCAGCATCGGACTCCTCGTCGCGCTCCTCGTGGTCTACGCGCGGAACCTTCGCCAGATCCGGTCTTCCTTCGGACTCGGACTCGTCGTGTTCGCGGTCCTGCTCATCGCGCAGACCGGATGGGCCCTCTGGTCGATGGCCCAGTGGGCGATGGCGGCCTGGCCCGCCACCTTTGCGACGCCCCTCTTGTTTCTCAACATCGCCCAGACCGCGGCGTTCAGCGTCCTGTTGGCGATTAGCTGGGGCTAAGGATGGTTTGAATTTTTCCTTTAACCCTGCAAGTCGAATTTTAAGCCGTCTCCCCTCGTGATGACGCATAGTCGCGAGAAAAGCGAAGGGGAAGTGTCATGGAAGCCGAGTTGTTGTTGCCCAATCACGATGAGGATTCTTGTCCGGAGTGCCGGAGTTCCCACCTGACCCGGGATTACGTACGGGGGGAGCTGGTCTGTGAGAGCTGCGGCCTCGTGGTGGACGAGACCTTCATCGACCCAGGGCCCGAATGGTCCGGAACCGGCCAGGATGCGGCGCAGAAGATCCGAACCGGTGCCCCGGTGAACGTCGCCTCCCACGACAAGGGGCTGACCACGGACATCGCCCCGGGACTCCGGGATTCGCAGGGAAAGCCCTTCCGCGACGAGAATCGGCCACAGATTTACCGGATGCGGAAGCTCCAGAAGCGGATGCGCTACTCCCAGGCGGGCGAGCGCAGCCTCGCCGAGGCCCTCATGGAGCTGGAACGGATGACCTCCAGGTTAGGCCTGCCCCGTTCATTCCGCCACGAGGCGGCCCTCCTCTACCGGAAGGCCGCGGGCAAGGGTCTGGTGCGAGGACGAACCATCCTAGGCATGGTGTCGGCCGCCATCTACGCCGCGTGCCGGCTGAAGGGCGCTCCCCGGACCTTGGAGGAGATCTCCTCCACCCTAGGCGTAGAAAGGAGGGAACTCACGCTGTCGTACAAGGCGCTGGGGCGAGGTCTGCGGCTCCGGTTGGCACCCCCTCGCGCCGAGGACTTCCTCCGGCGATTCGCGAGCCATCTCGGGCTGTCCCCGGCGGTGGAGGCGAAGGCCCTGGAACTCGTCAAGGCCACGGAACAGGCCGAGCGGTTCCACTCCAAGGGCCCCGCAGGCACGGTGGCCGCGTGCATCTACCTGGCCTCCATTCTCTCCGGTCGTAAGGTCCCGCAGGAGAAGATCAGCCGCGTAGCGGGGGTGTCCGAGGTTACCATCCGCATACGGTACACGGGCATCGCCCAGCGCCTGGGCATCGAGGTCCCCCCCCGAGGAGCGCCGCGCCGTGAGCTGAACGACCAGTTAGCCCTTGCCTAGGTCCCCACCGGAGGGAGGGGCTCGAGGCCCGACTCGTCGAGGGTAACCCTTCTCCCGTCCACCCGGACCCGGCCCTCGGCGAAGAGCTTGACGACGTAGGGGAGGACACGATGTTCCTCCTTCAGGATCCGCGTGGCGAGGGTCTCCTCGGTGTCGCCCGGCTGCACGGAGACCGCCCGCTGGTAGACGATGGGTCCGCCGTCCACCGATGCGTCCACGAGGTGGACCGTGCACCCGCTCACCTTCACCCCCCATTCCAAGGCGTCCCTCTGAGCGTGGGTGCCGGGGAACGCGGGCAGCAGGGACGGGTGGATGTTGAGGATGCGGTTCGGGAATTTGTCAATGAAGTAGGGCGTGACGAGGCGCATGAATCCCGCGAACACCACGAGGTCGACCTCTCGGTGCCGAAGCTCCTGGATGACCTCCTTCTCAAAGGCCTCGCGGCTCCGTTCTCGATGGTCGACGAAGACCCAGGGCACGCCATGCTGCTCGGCCCGATGGATGACGGGGGCGTCCCGGTTGTTGCAGATGAGGACGGCCAATCGGACGTCGAGGTCCCCCCGCTCGACGGCGTCGATGAGGGACTGAAAGTCCGTCCCCCGTCCAGAGGCGAGGACTCCGACGTTCATGCGGCCCATGCTAACCCGTCAGTGCTTGAAGACGCGGACTCCGGTAAAGGCCATTGCCATTCCGTGCTCGTCGGCGGCCTGGATGACGTCTGCGTCCCGGATGGAACCTCCCGCCTGAAGGATGGCCTTCACGCCCCCCTTGGCGGCCTCGTCGATGCCGTCCCGGAACGGGAAGAAGGCGTCGCTGGCCAGGACACTTCCCCGGCTCTCCTTCCCCGCCTTCCGGACCGCAAGAACGACCGCGTCGACGCGGCTGGCCTCCCCCCCGCCGAGCCCCACCGTCCGTTCCCCCTTTGCTAAGACGATGGCGTTGGACTTGAGGCTCCCGAGGACGCGATGCGCAAAGAGCATTCCGCGTGTCTGATCCTCGGTCGGCGGGATCCGGCTGACCACCTTCAGGTCCGCAGCCTCCAGGGGGATGTACTCCCGGGACTGCACCAAGATCCCCCCCCGTACGCCCCAGATCTGGGTCGCCGGTTCCCAGGTGAGCTCGCGTCCCGTGCGCAGGGCGCGGAGTTTCTTCTTCCTGCGCAGCACGGTGAGGGCGTCGGCATCGAAGTCGGGCGCGATAATCCCCTCTACGAAGTGCGACCGCAGCGCCTCGGCGGTCTCCCGGTCCACCGTGCGGTTGAACCCGATGACGCAGCCATAAGCCGACTTCGGGTCGGTGGCCCGCGCCTGGAGGTACGCCTCCGGCAACGCGTCGGCGCTCGCCACGCCACACGCGTCGGTGTGCTTCACGATGGCCGCGGTGGGCCGCTCAAACTTCATCGCGAGTTCCAGGGCGGCGTTCAGGTCCAGGATGTTGTTGAAGGAGAGGTCGCGGCCGAAGAGCGTCTCGGACGTGGCGACGGACGTGCCTCCGAAATTCGGGTCTCGGTAGAAGGCCGCCCGCTGGTAGGGATTCTCCCCGTATCGGAGTCCCCAGGCTCGGTCGAAGGCGAGCCGAAGGTCCTCGGGAAAGGCGTGGGGGTTCTCCCTCGCGAGGTGGTTGTACAGGGAGGCCTCGTAGCGGCTCGTGAGGGCCAAAGCCTCCTCTGCGAGGGTCCGCCGGCGATCCTCCGGAACCGCCCCTTCCCCGGCCCGCATCTCCTGGATGAAGACCGGATATTGGGTGGGGTGGGTGAGGACGCTCACGTGGCGGAAGTTCTTCGCGGCCGCGCGGATCAGGGTCACGCCCCCGATGTCCATGGCCTCTAAGGGGTCACGGTCCCCAGACGGCGCCGGGTCGAGAGGGTTGAGGTTCACGGCCACGACGTCGACGGGGAGCACGCCCCGCCGTTCGAGGTCCGCCCGATCCTGCGGTTCATTCCGCCGCGCGAGGATGCCGGCCAACAACGCGGGATGAAGGGTCTTGACCCGCCCCTCCAGCATCTCCTCCCACCCCGTGACGTCCGCCGCCCGTCGGACTTCCAATCCCTTCTGGAGAAGGTGAGAAGCTGTCCCTTTGGTGGCAACGAGGGCGTAGTCCCAGGCGAGAAGCTCCCGGGCCAAGTCCTCCAGTCCCTCCTTGTTGGAGGCGCTGAGGAGGGCCGTCCGGGACCGAACCATGCTTATTACCAACCGCTTATGGACAGGGCCTAAATAACGTTTTTAGGACGGCCCAACGGGGAGGCGTATCTCTCCGGCTGCATGGGGCAAAAACATGCCTGGAAAATTCTGGTAAAGACTTATATAGAGTGCCCCGGTAAAATTCATACGGGTGTCGAATGGGCAACCTCCCCCCTCCTTGAAACCCCACCCATCCGACACCTCCTTTTTTGGTCTTGGCGAGCCCTCCTCGCCCGTCTGCGAAGCCTTAACCCGCTCGCCGTAATGCTTCCGAGAGGATGGCAGAGCTGCTCGACGGCCGGGCCCTCGCGGGCGAGATGCAAGGCCAGGTGGCGGCCGATGTGGCGCGCCTCGCGGGGGAGGGAACGGCCCTCACCCTCTTCGCCCTGCAGGTGGGCGACGACCCCGGTACCCGGGCGTACGGCCGGGTCCTGGGCCGGGCCTGTCGGGAAGTGGGCATGGGATTTGAGGTCCGGGAGCTTCCCGGTGAGTCGTCGCAATCAGCCCTCCTCGATGAGATCGAGGGCCTTAACGCGGACCGGAACGCGCACGGGATCCTCGTGCATCGCCCCCTGCCCGGCCATCTCGACCCCCATGCCGCTTCCGAAGCGGTGGCCCCCGACAAGGATGTGGACGGTCTCCATCCTTTCAACCTGGGAAGGTTGCTCACCGGTCAGCCCAGCCTCATCCCAGCGACCCCCCTGGCGGTTCGCGAACTCCTCCTGGGATTCGGTCACGCGCCCCAGGGGAAGCACACGGTTGTGATCGGGCGGAGCGACATCGTGGGGAAGCCCCTGGCCGCCCTCCTCATGCAGAAGAATCCAGAGGCAGATGCCACGGTGACGTTGGCCCATAGCCGCACGACGGACCTGCGTCGGCACACGTGGGCTGCTGACATCGTTGTGGTAGCCGTCGGGCGGCCGGCGTTCCTCCGGGGCGACATGATTCGTCCCGGGGCCGTGGTCATCGATGTCGGTATCAACAGCGTTCCGAATCCCGCGCGGCCGGGGAAGCGCAAGCTTGTGGGGGACGTGGCCTTCGAGGAAGTGGTCGCCGTGGCGGGCGCCATCAGTCCGGTGCCCGGCGGGGTTGGCCCGGTTACGGTGGCCGCCATGCTGCGCAACACCGTCCAGGCCCATGAGTGGCGGCGGAGGCGTGGTAATGGACCGAGCGCGGCCCGGGAAACGTTTTAACGGTGCCTGGGCTAGTGAGGAACGGGGGATGCGGTGAAGGTCCTGACCGTTGGCGGCGGCGGCAGAGAGCACGCCATCGTGGAGGCCGTTCGTGGGAGCGGGGGCGCGGTCTTCTCCGTGATGAAGAACCGGAATCCAGGCATCGCCCGCGCCGCGAAGGACTTCCTCCTCGCGGAGGAGACAAAGGTCGACCGCGTCGTATCTTGGGGGGAGAAAGTGGGCGCCGAGCTCGCCTTTGTGGGGCCGGAGGCCCCCCTAGGCCATGGACTCGTCGATCGGCTCGAAGCCGCCGGTATCCCCGCCGTGGGCCCTACGCAACGATCGGCCCAGATCGAACTATCCAAGGAGTTCGCGCGCGACCTGATGCGCCGACACCGCATCCCCGGCCTCGTGGAGTACCACCCCGTTGAGGACGCGGCGGAGGCACGGGCCTTCCTCCGAGAGCTCGGGGCCCCCTTCGTGGTGAAGCCCATCGGCCTCACCGGGGGGAAGGGGGTGAAGGTGATGGGAGACCACTTCCACACCCGGGAGGAGGGGCTTCGGTACGTGGAGGAGGTCCTGGACAGGCGGATCGGCGGCCAGGCACGGGCCCTCCTCGAACGCAGAGAGGAGGGGGAGGAGTTCTCCCTCCAGGCCTTCACCGATGGCGAGCACGTGTCTCCCATGCCCGCGGTCCAGGATTACAAGCGGGCGGAGGAGAAGGACCGCGGACCCAACACGGGCGGGATGGGGTCCATCTCGGCTCCCGACGGGTTGCTGCCGTTCCTGCCCAGGGCCGACTACGAGGCAGCGGTGGAAATTCTGCGGATGACGGTTCGGGCCCTCCAGGCCGAAGGCCGGCCCTTCAAGGGGGTCCTGTACGGGGGGTTCATTCTCACCACCGAGGGCCCAAAGGTCTTGGAGTTCAACGCCCGTTTCGGGGATCCGGAAGCCATGAACGTCCTGCCGGTCCTCCGAGAGGACTTCCTGGAGGTGTGCGGAGCCATCGTCGAGGGGACCCTTCCGGAGCGGCTGCTCTTCGCCCCCAAGGCGACGGTCTGCAAGTACGTGGTTCCCCGCGGCTACGGGACGGAGTCGGAGGCGGGTCGTCCCCTCGCCGTGGACGAGACCGCGATCCGGCGTACGGGGGCCGTGCTCTACTACGCCTCCGTGGACGAGAAGGACGGGACGGTCCTCACCACGACCTCCCGCTCCCTGGCCCTCGTGGGCGTGGCCGACGATCTGCCGGAGGCGGAGGCCCAGGCGGAGGCCGCCCTCCAACACGTGGGTGGCACGTACGCCGCACGCCACGACATTGGCACGGCCGAGATGATCGAGGCGAAGGTGCGGAAGATGAAGGCAAGGAGGGGCTGACGTGGCCATCCTCGGGCCCACACGGCGGCGGGAGTTGGAGGACATCCTCACGGAAATGGAGCGGGACCTGGAGGAGAAGGATGCCATTCGAGAGCTGGCCTTGAAGTCCAGCCGTGCGGTGGCCCGCCTCTCCGTGAGCGCCGTGGGATCTCTCCACCGCGAAAAGGAGGTCGCCCCCTACCTAGACGAGGCGCGAGAGGAGGCCAGCAAGCTGAGGAGCCTCCTCAAGGAACACCCGGACCTCTATTTCTCGGGGTTTGTGGAGAACGCGCACCAGGACATGACGGAGGCGGCGGTGGCCTCCAGCCTCCTCCGCAACGCCCCGCTCCCCCGGCCCCAGGATCTGGGGGTAACGAACCGGGCCTATCTCCTCGGCCTCGGAGACGTGGTGGGAGAGCTCCGTCGCCACGCCTTGGACCGCCTCGGGAAGGGGGATGTCGAGGCGGCGCGCGAGGCGTTGGAGGCCATGGAAATCCTGTACGAGGGCCTGATGCGCTTCGACTACCCCCGTGCCGTCGCGGCGGTCAAGCGCAAGCAGGACATCGCCCGCAGCCTCGTCGAGAAGACCCGGGGCGAGGTCGCCGTTGCCCTACGAACGCGGGAATTGGAGCGGAAGCTTGAGAAACGGTTCGGGGAGGGCGATTAGCCGCCCCGGCGGCGCCGGCGGAGATATCCCGCTACGAAGAGGGCGATCACGAAGGCGGCAATGCCGGCGAGGACGATGAAGAGGGGATTGATGGGTTCGGCTTCGATGGTGAACACGTCCCGCAGGGCGACCTCCCCGATGGCCGGATCGACGACCCCGTCCTTGTTGAGGTCCACACGAATCTCCAGGGTATGGGTTCCCACCCCCAGGTCCACGGGGAGATGGGAGAAGCTCACGACCTGGGTCTCTCCCGGGTTCAGGCTCGCGATGGTCGTCTCCGCCACCTGAATCTCGTTGATAAAGAGGAAGGCCGGGATGTCCCGGACCTCGATCGCTCCATTGTTGCGCACCTCCGCGAAGACCCGCAAGGGCACCCACACCTGAATCGCCTTGCTTGCCGTCCGCAATCGGAATTCAGTCCCCTTAGTGGAGTTCCCCTCCACGACGAGCTCAAGGACCTGGTCGACGGTGGGCGCGGTGACGTTGAAGACGAAGGTCCCGTTCTCGGAGACCTCGCTCAAGGGGCTGTCCTCAACGGGAGACGCCCCGGTGAGGTCCGGGCCGCGCAGGAAGGCGGAGATGGCGAAGGACCCGCCGTCCTCCCCCGGTCCCCCCGCGACGGTCACGTTCACCTCGAACGTCTCTCCGAGGCCCACGTTGTCGGGTCCGGAGATGAAGACCGCCACGGCGCCTTGGCCCGAGGCCGGCGGTAGGGAGAGAGCCAAGAGGACGAGGGCGAGGAGAGGAAGGAGACGCGTCCTCACCGCCGACGCCTCCTTCGTCCGTACGTGAGGAAGAGGACCGTGAGGCCGATGGCAGCCGCTGCCAGGGCGCCGTACAACAGGATCGGAAACTCAGGCACGCCCAACCGCGTCCGTTTCCCCTCGACGATCAGCTGCCCGGGGGGAATCTCGAGGGAGGGGAAGTTGATGGTTACCTCGATGGCCGACTCCACCTCCCGCTCTTGCTGGGAGAACGCCACGAAGGATGCAGTGCTCGTGCTGACGCGCCCCGTCGCGTTGAGGTGTAGGGTCACAAACCGCGACTGCGCGGGGGGGACGGAGATTCCGGTAATCGTATCGGGGGACACTTGACCTTCGAAACGCAATTCGGCGTTCCACCCTTGGGTTGCAAGAGTCTCGTGGTTCGTGAGAATGAGGTCGAACGCGTCGGGTCCGTTCCCATCGTTCCGCACCTCAATCCGATACCGAAGGGCCTGGTCGTCCAAGACGGGCGGGTCTTCGGCCAGGTCGAGGGCGAGTTCTCGGAACTGGATGATGTCCACGACCACGGTGCCCGTGGTGACCACGGCGGGGTCCCCCTCCGAGCGGGCGATCACGGTGAGGGTTCCCCCGGCCACCTTTGCGTCCGGAGGGGCCGTGATCTGAACGGTAACCGTTGCCGTGCTTCCCGGGCCGAAGGGCAGGGTGACACGAGAGGGCCGGAAGCTAAAGGACCAGTCCTGAGGACTGCCCGTGAGGGTATAGGTGTCCGCTCGGTTCCCGCTGTTCGTCACCGTGATCGTGTAGACCACCGACTCCCCCGGGGCGATGCGTGCCTGCTGCCCGGAATCCCATCCGACCTCCACGGTCCGGACGTCCATCCGGGTGAGGAACGGGTTGATGAGGAGGCTGTCCGCCAACTGGAAGGACCCTTCGAACCGATACTCCACCTCCACGCCACTCTCCTGGCGTAGCGTCGTGGCGAGGACCTCGTAGTCGCCGGCCGGCAGAAACACCTCGAATCCTCCCTGGGCGTCCGTGGTGAAGGTCGCGGTCCCGCTTGGGGACGAGAACTGGAGCTCCGCCTCCTGCCGTGCGCCGTCCGAGAGGGAGGCGACTCCGAAGACGCGGTTCCCTGGCGCCAAAGCGACGGCTAAGGTCGAGGGACCCTCGGGCTGGACCTCGATGGTCGTCACCGCGGCCGAGTTCCCGATGTCCCGAAAGACGTACATGTGGTAGGCGCCGGGGGCCAGTGCTACGATGGAGGGGAGCCCGCCCGAAACCTGGGCCTCGGCGTCGATGGCCGTCTCGTTGGCCGCCTGGAAGGACACGGTGGCGGCGACGAGCTGGCCGCCGAGAAGGATGCGGACCTCCACGGCCTTCAAGTCCAGTTCGCGATCGAAAAGGAGGTCAAGCTCGCTGTCCTCCGCGAGGACGACCGTCTGATCCAGGACATACCGCACGAATCGCGCCACGCCGTCTAGGCGATCCACTCCCACCCACTCCGCCGTGGCTTGGTAGGTCCCAGGGACGAGAATCGTGTCGTAGCGGCCCACGCCATCGCTGGGCACCACCACGCCAGTGCCATTGGCGATGCGGGTGAAGGCGACGGCTACGCCTTGGGTGACCACCTCGTCGTCAACTCGGAGCGTGCCGCTCAGCCTGGCCCCTGGTTCGAAGGTGGCGTTGAAGTAACGGGGATCGGTCACGGTGACGGACGCTAGGAGGGCAATGGGAGCCGGCTGATCCGTCGCGCCGGAGACGTTGTAGACGCCTGGTCGCAGGAAGAGGAGATAGGGCTCATCGGCGGGCACGAAGGCCCGATCCGGTCCGTCGAACAGAACGGGCACGCTCAGGCCCGACCCTGTTGACAGGGTCCCCTGCACACGGACCCGCTCGACCACGGGGAGCACGACGGCGTCGACCCCCCTCCCGACGGGAATTCGAAGCTCCGCGTCCTCCTCCGTCTGAGTGCGGCGGCTCCCATCGCCCGACGGTCCCTCAGCGTCCACCAAGACGCGATAGATGCCTGGCTGGATGAGGGCGGTCCACATCCCTCCAGGCCCTGTGGTCACGCTCGTGGAGACGCCCCCGTGGCCGACCGCGATGAAGGTCACATTCAGGCCGGCCAGGTCGAGCGGTTCACCGGCAGTGAGCCCCCCCGCTACGCTCACGTTCTGGGCGACCAGTGCAATGGGCGCGCGAGCCCCGAGGTCGCCGGGGACCGACGGTCCGATCGTGACGGGTTCGAACCCCTCCTTCTCAATGGACCACAGATAGCTCACGTTCGCGACCAGGGGCACCTCGAAAGCGCCCTCGGCTCCCGTTGACACCGAGAACGCGGGGCTCGACGTGCTCGTGATCCGGATATCCACGCCCGGGAGACCCTCCCCCGGATCGTGGGTCCCGTTCCCGTTCAGGTCGCGGAAGACGCGGCCGGGGGTGGAGATGGCCTCGGCGAGGAGGAACGTCGCGCTGGTCAGACCGGCCACCGCAAGGGGGGTGACATGCTGGCCCGAGGCGCTTAGGGCCACGACCTGGTAGAGCCCCGCGGGCAGAAAGGTCACAAAGGAGCCGTTGGCACCCGACGCGAGCGCGTGGCGGGCACCCCCCCTCTCAAAGGTGACACTTGCCAAAGTCACACCGCCCCCCTGGCTCTCCACCGTTCCCTCGATTTGGTGCGCGGGCAGCAGATTGAGACCCACTGCTTGGCTGCCGGGGTCCACCATCGTGGTCCCCAGGAAGGCGTAGGTCTGTCCCCCCTTGAAGTGGAGGGCGTAGATGTCGTAGGTGCCGAAGGGCAGGTCGATGGCAAAACGAGCACTCGTGTCCGTCGTGACCATAAGGCCGCTGGCCTCGCCTCGCCGCTGCAGGGTGAGGGTGACGTGGGGCGTCGGCGCGAAGGAGAGAAGGGAGCGCCCGGTCAGCTCCCCCTGGGGCTCCACCCGAAGGTCAAGGGGGGTTACCCTCCCGCCCGCCAGGGCCAGTCGTTGGGGGAGGGACGCCCGGTCGCCCGCCTCGGCCACGACCGTGTAGGTGCCCGTAAAGAGGCCCTCCAGGCGGTAGCTTCCGTCCACATCCGAACCCGTCGAGATTACCTCGCCCGTGGCCTCCTCAGCAACCCGAACGACGGCGGCTTCTGGGGGCAGGCCAAACTCGTCCGTCAACGAGCCGGAGAGGATGACGGCCGGGACGGCGAGGCCTTGCTCCCGCTCCTCTCCCTGGTCGAGGGTGACGTTCACGGCCCTGATCTCATCGCCGTTGCGCTTGAGTGAGAGACGATACTGGCTCGGCACGAGGTCCGCCAGGGCGTAGGTTCCGTTCGACCCCGTCACGGTGCCCGTGACGGAGCCTGCCCCCTCGAGGTCCTCTGCCGCCACATCTAGCCCTACCAGCCCGAAGTCGTCCGGGTCGCGTACGCCGTTCCCATTGAGGTCCATGAAGGCCGTTCCTTGGACCGTGCTGTCCTCAACGACGAAGTCGTGGTTGACCACGAAACTAGGGAGGCCTGTACCCGTTTCATCCACGGGCACACGTAGGGCCTGCGTCGCGCTAATGTCGAAAGTCTCCTCGACCAGGATGGTCCCGACGCCTGTATCGGGGTCCGCGGGGCCGGAGGAGATGACCGCGCGGGTCTCTCCGAACGGGAGGAGGGTCTGGTAGAACCCCTGGTCGTCGGTGAACGTAACCGCATGAGGGGTACCCAGTTCATCGAGGGTCGTCACGCGGTTTCGCGCCGCCGGAGTCCCCGCCGCTGTGGTAACCCGCCCCCGCAGGATGGCCCCGTCGAAGTACTGGAGGATCACGATGCCGCTGCCCAGGCCGGAGCGGGTCGAGAGGTCCACGGTCCCCTCGCGCTCACCGGCGTCGATCTGCCGTTGGAGCTCCAGGGCGTCGAAGATGTTGATCGCCGTGAAGTCCTCGGTGAAGTTTGCGGCCTGATCGGGTGGGTGGGGGCTGAAGTAGGCCGTTCGGTACACCATCTTGAAGTGATCGAGCATCCAACCGTGGCGCGGATTGACCGGTTGGAGGGCGCCGGAGAATCCGGGGAGGCCCTCGTTTTCCAACCCCAAGGCCTCGCCGTCCGGCCCGAAAAAGATCCGGTAGAGCATCGAGGCGTACCAGGCGTCCAGGTACTCGATGCGGATGTCCTGGATCGGGACCCCCGGGGGGATGTCCTCCAAGGGAAACTCCCCTTCGGCGGTCACGGCGATGAGGCGATAGAAGTCCGCCGGGATGCTGCGCCCATCGGGTAGTTCGATCGTCTTGTGATCCGTGAGCTTGACGACGGCATAGAAGATGCCCGTGTTCGTCCCGGAGAAGGGGATGAGGCGGGAGTCCACGGCAAAGTAGCCGATCGAGTTCCCCGTGGCAAGGCGGAGTTCCCGGTGGAACTCGACCTGTGCATCGAGGTTCAGGGCTTCCACGAAGACGGTTCGGAGGTAGATGATTCGGGCGTTGGCCGCGGAGAGGCGCGCGTCCCACTCCCTGAACCGCTCCGGCTCGGCCCGGATGAGGGGGATGAAGAGGTCGGGCCGGGTCATGGCATCGTGGATGTGTTCGTCGTCGAATCCCAGGGCGACCAGAGCCGCCTCTGTCGCGGGGCTGAACGCGCCTCGGTTGGCGGCGAGGTCGCCTTGGAGGAGGCGGACGTTCAGGACGGCAACGCCCTCGTTCTCGGATTGGGACGTCAGGAAGTGGCCCGCGTACTCCAGGCCGTTCTGGAAGTTGTCGGCCACCGTGGGATGCCTCCCCTCCTGGATGGCCTCGAACCCGTAGTCCCACCAGCTCAGGAAGGCGGGTCGTTCCCAGGTGGGGATGACCTCCGTGTTCTGCTCCCGCAACCAGGACCACGCCTGCGGAAAGTAGCGGTTCGGGAGCGGGAGGCTGAACCCGAAGGCCCCGAAGTAGAAGAGACCCTCGCCCGCCCCGGGGGGCCGGAGGAACTCCGGCGTGACGCGAAGGACCTGCTCCTCCAGCTCTTCCTTGACCTCGAAGGGACTCCCCGCATCCACCGCGAACCAGGTGTTGGGAAGGACCACGAGGAAGGCCACTAGGAAGACCCCCGCCACGTGGCGGACCTTGACGCCCTTCCGGAGGGCCTTGAGGCGGCTTCCTCCGGTGGTGGCCACGGCCCTCCCGACCTGCTCGAAGCCGAGGCGCTCCACGATGAGGATGACCACCCAGGCGGCCGTGATGGCGAACGCGGGGGACGCGTTGAAGAGGAACCGGACGGCCGAGAGGGCCATGAAGATGGCCGCCACGATCCACACGAGGACGAAGAGGAAATCGGGGCGCGGCCGTCGGACGAACTGGAGGATCAGGAGGGCGATGCCGGCCAGGGAGAAGTAGAAGGTCACGGCCCCGAAGGAGAGGATGACCTGGCTCAGGTTCGGGGGCTGTGCCTCGGCGATGGTTTCGAAGACCTTGTTGGGGACGAAGTAGCCGAGGCCGGAGCTGACTGCCGCGGCGACGGTCGGGCTGTAGATGGCCGTGATGGCGGTGCCCACGACGAACCCCAGAATGACGGGCGGGATGACCAGCATCCAGGGCAGTCGATGGAAGACGGTGAAGAGGAGCCCAAGCCCCAGGGAGGCAAGGAAGAGGTACAGCGGGACGTCGAACCACGTCCGTATCTGGCTCGTGATGACGTAGTAGGGGGCCGCCAGAAGGTGGGCCGTGCCCAGGGTGACTGCAAAGGCCAAGAGGACCCCAAGCGGGTCCTGGTTGCGGACCTTATGGACCACAATCTGGGCCAGAAAGTACACGATGATGATGACGACGGCGTACGCCCACCCCTTCCAGGTGAGGGCGATGGCGGCCAGGGCAGTGCCCGCCATGATCGAGAGGAGGACGGTCCTCCGGTTCTCGGTGAGGAGGCCCCGAAGGCCCCGCACGACGGCCCGGGGTCGCCACCAGGCCTCCACCCACGATCGCTCCTTCAGCCCTCGCAGGGCCCTCAGAAAGAAGTAGAACGCCGTGACGACGAAGAAGAGGACGAGGGCGTCGTGGTCCCCGTTGCTAAACGGCGTCCGGGAGATGTGGGCAGGCAGGAGGGCCACGAAGAAGGCGGCGAGGTAGCCGGTAGGCCGTCCAAACATCTCCTTCGCCAGGAGGTACGTCGGGATGATGGTCAGGGCTCCCCACACTGCCGTCGAGAACAGGAAGGTCTGACCGACCCCCGTCGCCACGGACCCCTGCGCCGTGCCCACGAGCATGCCCACGAGGGCAACGCTCCACGCGTAGATCGGAGGACGAGGGTTCAACATCCCGACCGGAAAGTTGAGCATCCGGTCGTGAAGGAGGTGCCGTCCGGTGGTGACGATGTTGTCCAGGATCCACCCAAAGTAGAAGGCGTCGGACCCGCCGGACACGAGGAAATCCCGGATGGCTAGTTCATAGGCAAAGAAGGCCCGGATGAAGAGGGCCACGGCGAAGATGCCGCCGAGAATGAGGGCTGGGCTCACCCTTCTCTGTAGGGTTCCCTCGGCTTCCATGACCCAACCCTTCAGTTCCACACCGGAGGCCCTTATATATCGGTTTTCCAGAGGTTTTCCCGTCTGGCCGTCGCGCCCAAAGGGTTAAGTCGGGCTCGAGGGTCGGAAGGACGGGATGAAGCGGGAGCTGATGGACATCCTTTGCTGTCCCGTGTGCAAGGGGGATCTCGAGCTGGTCGTAAAGCTCGAGGAGGACGAGATCCTGGAGGGCGGCCTGGTCTGCCACCACTGCGATTTCACCTACGAGATCGAGGAGGGCATCCCGAATCTCCTCCCGCCCGAGCTCAGGTGAAGAGGGCCTGCGCCTCCACGACCTCCCCCGAGTTGCGTGCCGCCGCATACTGTGAGAGGGGCTCCGCGTTGAGGGCCAGGAAGGTGGGCCCCCATTTGAATTTCGCGATAATCGCTTCCGCCTGCTGGGGATGCCCGACGATGAAGAGCGCCGCCGCCAGCGCCTCCACGCTCGAAAGCCGGGTCGGTTTTCCGTAGTTCACGGGATTCGCAGCCACGAGGTAGGGGAGCGCCCGTTCCACGGTCTGCGGGACGCGAGGGAAGTGGCCGGCCTTCCAGGAGGCATCCAGCACCCCCAGTCCCCGGGTTTCGACCGTTGGACGGTCTTCAGGGGAGAAGGCGACCTCGGCCAAGGGGGTGAGGATTACCGCCCCCTTGGGGACCTCCCTTCGTCTCTGGAATAGGCGAAGCGCGTCGTGCCGGGCGAGCTTCTTCGCCGTGCAGGCCTTGGGATTGCACTGATTCAGATTCCAGGCGAACAGGCGGACCATGTGACCGAGACCCCGTTATGTGCACAAGGCATAAGGCGTTCCTGTCCGTTTCTCAGACGGCCACCGTGATGATACGTACCATTGCTGATTGGGATGTGTGATGGGCGAACTGAGTGGCCCTCCTCCTACGCCGACAGAAGATGGGATGCCCTAATCGACCGAACGGGAGCCTATGGGCTCGAAGATTGGAAGAAAAAGGGAAAAGGGGGAAGTGGAGAACCCTGCAGGGTTACTGCAGCGTTCCCGCCGCCAGAACGCCGTTGGCGTCACTCAGCTGGTAGGTCGAGCCCGCCGGGTAAGTTCCCACGTCGAGCAGGACCCGGTCGCCAGCTGCAAGGGCCGTACCGCCGGTAATCGGCGAGTAAGTTTCGGTGGCCCCGCCGAGAGCGTCTAGAGCGGTGGCCGCGAAAAGCACGGCGCCACTCGCGTCAGAGATCGACAACGAGACCGTGGAGTTGGCCATGCCCGCGGGAACGTCCGCGAAGGTCAACACCCAGTTCAGTCCGTTGGAGCTCTGGCCTACGGAGACCCCAATGGCGTTAGGCGTCGAACCAGGACCGGAGACCAGCCCGGATACCATCACATACAAGACGGCAGCCAGGACGACGGTGATCGCCACCATGAGGATGGTTGCGATGACCGGCGATACGGCCTTCCGATCCCTTCGGATCGCCCCAATTGTTCTCAAGTTTTGTCCTCCTGTAGGTTTCCCTACAGGCGTCAACGGTCCGAAAGTCGGAGTATAAAGGCTTCCTCGCCATTCTCACCCGTGGTTCTCAAGGGGCTACGAAGCGGACCACGTCGTCGGCCACGAGGTTGAGGATGTTGGCGATCTCCTCGGAGGCGTACTCCTGCATGGAGAAGATGAAGGTGTAGGCGCCCCGCGCCCGCAGGTGGTTCGTGAGCATGTGGAGGAATTCTGAGAGGGCCCGTGGGCTGTTGTGGATCGCCAGGGAGTTGATGGAGTCGAGGACCACGACGGCGTCCTCCCCACCCAGCTTCCGCAAGAGGAACTCCACCTTCAGCAAGACCGTCTCGAGCATGGTGGGGCTCTCCACGTACACGGCGCGGTCGTCGCGCTCCCCGGCCCCCATGGTCATCCGGGACACGCAATCGACGAAGCGCGTTCGGTCCAGGTCCACCTCGAGGGTCGTGAGGGCGCCGATGATGGACTTGGACGGGATCGTGGCCGTGATGTAGACGGCATCGAGTTCCTTCCGCGGCGCGAAGACGTCCAGGATCCCCCGCACGGCGTCGAAGTAGTGTTCCGCCGCCATCTCCAGGGCGATGGCCGAGGCCGGTGGGATCTCCAGGAGCTTCTGCACGCCTGCGGCCTCGGATTCCGTCTAACCGCCTCCCTTGAGCAGGGGCGCCAGGAGGAGGCCCACGGAGGTCAGGTCCAGGATGTACTTCGCCCGGGAGTGGGTCGTCCCGCGCATCTTCACGACCTGAAGCGTCCGGAGGAGGTCCCCATGCCGCTCGAGGTTTCCCAGGAGGATGACGCCGTCCACGACGGCCTCCTCCACCCCGTAGGGCGAGTACCGGTCGTCTCCGGCCGGCACCTCCGCGATGAGGAGGGCCGTGCACTCTTCTTGGGCGATGAGCTGACTCAGGCTCCGGATGAACTCGCGAATGAGGTCCGCCGTGAGAAGGCGGGCGCAGATGGAGGTGATGGAGTCGATGACGAGACGCCTGGCGCCGTGGGTCTTCACGGCGGCCACGATGGCCTTCACCAGGGCCTCCGCCCCTTTCTGGTCGATTTCCGGGCTTTCCGTCTTCGCCTTCTTGTACAACTCGTGGAGGTCGAGGAAGACGATCTCCTTCTGCTCGAGCATCTTTGCATCGTAGAAGTCGTAGGGAATCATGTTCTCCATGAGCTTGTCCGGCGGCTCTGTGGCGGCGACGAGCAGGCCTTTCTCCCCCTTTTCGGCCCCGTGAAGCAGAAATTCCAGGCTCATGGAGGTCTTCCCGGTCCCGCAGCTGCCGGTGACGAGGATCGTGTTGTTCCGCGGGAGGCCCCCGCTGAGAATGTTGTCTAGGCCGTCGATGCCCGTCAAGCATCGGTCTCGTCCTACGGCGCTCTCCGAATCTCCCACGGCGGATCGATGCGGGACGGTCGCTTATCAGGTTTTTCGCCTCGTTATCAACCCAGATTCTGAGGCCCCGCAGGAGGGGGCCCGAGCAAGTCTTTAACCCCGCGTCGAGTATGGAAAGGGCATGCTCACCGAGCCCGTCCTTCAGGTCGCCCTGGACTTCATGCACCTGAAGCGGGCGCTCCAGGCCGCGAAAGAGGCAGTGGAGGGTGGGGCCGACTGGATCGAGGCCGGGACTCCCCTCATCAAGAGCGAAGGCGTGGAGGCCGTGCGCGCCCTGAAGCGGGCCTTCCCCGACCGGGTCATCGTGGCGGACCTGAAGATCATGGACACGGGCGCCTACGAGGTCGAGATCGCCGCCAAGGCGGGGGCCGAGGTCATCTCGGTCATGGTGGTCACCGACGACGCCACCGTCCTCGAAGCCGTAAAAGCCGCCCGCCGTTACGGGGCCAAGGTCATGGGGGACCTCATGGCGGTGGAGGACAAGGCGAAGCGGGCGAAACAGGTCGAGACCCTGGGCGTCGACTACCTGTGCCACCACGTGAGCATCGACGAGCAGATGATCGCCCGGACCCCCCTGCAGGAATTGAAGGCGCTCTCCGAGGCGGTGAACATCCCTATCGCCGTGGCGGGGGGGCTGAACACGGAGACGATCCCCCAGGCCCTTGAGGCCGGGGCCTCAATCATCATCGTCGGGGGCGCCATCATCAAAGAGCCCAAGGTCGCCCAGGCGGCGGCGGACATCAAGCAGGCCATGGGGGAGCGGAAGGCCCTCCGGACGCAGCTCTACAAGAAGTACGGGCAGGAGGAACTCTATCAGGCCTTCGCCCAGGTGTCGACGTCCAACATCGCCGACGCCATGCAGAAGCGGGGGCCCATGGAGGGGATCCTGCCGCGGGTGAACCGGGGGACCCACATGGTGGGACGCGCACTCACCGTCAAGACGGCCGATGGCGACTGGGCCAAGCCCGTGGAAGCCGTTGACAAGGCATCGGAGGGCACGGTCATCGTGGTGGACGTCGGCGGGGGCAAGACCGCCGTGTGGGGCGAGCTAGCCTCCTGGAGCTGCAAGGTGAAGGGGGTCGCCGGGGTGGTCATCGACGGTGCCTCGCGGGATATGGAAGCCATCCTGGACGCCGACTTCCCCGTCTTCTCGCGTTGGGTCGTACCCCACGCGGGGGAGCCCAAGGGACACGGGGAGATCGGTCCCGAGATCATGTGCGGAGGCCAGCGGGTCCGAACGGGAGACTGGATCGTCGGCGATGAGTCCGGGGTGGTCGTGATTCCCCAAGAGATGAGCGTGGAAATCGCGAATCGGTCCTTGGACGTCTTGGAGCGGGAGAATCGCATCCGCGAGGAGATCAAGCGCGGGGGCACCCTCTCGAGCGTACTCGAGCTGGAGAAGTGGGAGAAGGTCGGCTAGGCCCATGGACCGGGAAAAGCTCCGGGCCGTCCTCAAGGAGCTCCAGGGAGGCAAGATTTCCGTGGGCGAGGCCATGGAGTCCTTTCGCCGCCTCCCCTTCGAGGACCTGGGCTTTGCCAAGCTGGACACCCATCGGTCCATAAGGCGGGGATTCCCGGAGGTGGTCTACTGTCCCGGGAAGTCTCCGGGTGAGGTGGCCGCCATCCTTCAGGGCCTCTCGAAGGATGCGAGACGGGTCCTGGCCACGAGGGCCGAGCAGGAAGTCTTCGAGGCCGTGAAGGGGGCGTTGCCGGAGGGCGCGGTGCATTACTACCCGGAAGCCCGTCTCCTCCTCGTAGGAACCCCCGCCCCCCCGGACCGCGGCCAGGTCGTGGTGGCCACCGGCGGGACGTCCGATCGACCGGTGGCCGAGGAGGCCGCCGTCACCTGTGAGGTTTTGGGCAATCGGACCGTCCGCCTGTACGACGTGGGCGTGGCGGGGGTTCATCGCCTCCTGGACCAGATGGAAGGGCTGGCTTCCGCCCAGGTGGCCATCGTCGTTGCGGGCATGGAGGGGGCGCTTCCGAGCGCCGTGGCCGGCTTGATTGAGGCGCCCGTAATCGCCGTACCCACGAGTGTGGGCTACGGGGCGAACTTCGATGGCTTGGCCGCCCTCCTCGCGATGATGAACACGTGCGTCCCGGGCGTTGTCGTGGTCAACGTGGACAACGGCTTCGGTGCGGGATTCTTCGCGAACCTGATCAACCGCACCTAGAAGGACTGGAGCAAGACGACGACGAAAAGGGCCACGAGGGGGGCGAGAAGGAGGAGGTAGACCCGAAGGTCCCAACGCAGCACCTTTGACCCGTCCAAGGGAGGGATGGGCAGCATGTTGAAGACCCCGAGGAAGAGGTTGACAAAGGCGACGATGCGGATGAGACTGAATAGGCTAACGGCGCCCACGATGGGGAGGTCAAACCCGGCCAGGAGCAGCAAGAAAAAGAAGAACGTGAACACCCCGCCGATGACCAGATTCACCACGGGCCCCGCAGCGCTTATTCTTCCGTACGACCTGTGATCCGCCACACCCCCAATGACGACCGCCCCGGGGGCCGCGAAGAGGAAACCCAAGAGGGCCGTGAAGAGGGCGAAGAGCAGGCCGAAGGGCCAGGCACGGAATTCGGCGATGAGACCGTAGCGCTGGGCCACGACCTTGTGGCCGAGTTCGTGCAAGAGGAAGGCGGTGGGAACCGCCACGGCGGCCAAGATGGCCGTGCCTAGGAGCAAAGACGGGTCCCTCCCAATGGTTGCGAGCCCCCCTGGTACGAGGACGATGGCGAAGGCGAAGATGAGGACAGCCATGGCCAGGAGGATATGCCGCACCTCGGTCCGACTGAAACGGATTCGAGGCCGGACGGGCCCGTAAGGGTATACAGCCATCGGGCCGTCTAAACCCCAAGCATATTTCTAGGTTGAGTGCCTAGGCGCGCGGGAATCACGGCGTTATTCCAAGCCTGGACGGTCCCTGTCGATGCGGCAAAACGTTAAATTTGGGCCTGGCGATGAGGCGGAAAATCGCGTTCCTGTCCCGCCGTTTGCGGGGTACTGGAGGGAGGTCACGAGGGGATGAGTCCCACCAAGGCAGCGACGCGATGCGGAGGAACTCGCGATCCTCGACCACTGGGGGGTGGATGAAAGATGGCCCGAATCGTCCTGACGGCAGACTTCAGCCTCATGACGAACTTTCGTGAGCTGCCCCTGGCCACCTTCTTCAGTTGCATCCCTGTGGACTTTTGGCACTCGCGCTTCGCCTTCCGGGCCTTGGCTCCGAACCCGCCCAACCGAAACGGCGAGGCCGTGTGGGCCCCCTACGGCCTCCGGAAGCTGGAGGCAGCGCTGCTAAGCGACTTCGGACGAGAGGAGATCGTGGTGGCCCATCCGCGTCACGTGAACCGGTTCATCGGGCCCGAGACGGAGGTGGTGGGCCTGCACACCATGGATCCCTTGGGGCTGGGGCCGGTCAGCATGAGCTTCACCAACGGCGGGGTCATGACGCCCTACACCAAGGCCTGCTTCGAGGACCTGGTGATGAACCTCCCCAACGGGAACCGGAAGTTCAAGGTCGTCGTCGGGGGCGCCGGGGTCTGGCACTTCGACTACCGGCCGGAGGAGAAGGAGCGCTACGGCATCGACCACCTCGTTTCGGGGGAGACGGACCACATCATCGGGGACATCTTCCGGGACATCATGGACGGGACCGCCCCGGAGAGCATTCCCGCGCCGCTGAACCCGCCCAAACTGGAGGAGATCCCGCCCATCGTCCGCCCCAGCATGCACGGCATGGTCGAGGTGATGCGTGGCTGCGGTCGGGGCTGCCAGTTCTGCGAGGTGACCCTCCGCAAGCTGCGCTACTTCTCGCCGGAGTTCATCCAGC
>JBHHWA010000002.1:0-24501 GCA_046756285.1 Thermoplasmata archaeon | reverse complement strand
GGCCTCGACGGCCGGCTCCTCCGTGAAGACGATCTTCTGCTTCCGGCTCCCGCTCTTCGCGATGGCGAGCGCGTCGTTCACGAGAGTGCGTACCCCCTCCTTCGTCACGTCGTTGCCCGCGGCGAAGCCCAAGGCTCCGTCGTAGAGGACGCGGACGCCCATCCCTCGGTCGTTCCCGTTGAACAGGACATCCAGGTTGCCGTTCTTCAGGAGAAACTGCTCCTGGCGCTGCTCCTCGTAGCGCGCTTCGGCGTAGCTCGCTCCCCCCGTCCGGGCCGCCTCGACGGCCCACTCCACCAGATCCAATTCAGACATAAACGAAACTCCCTCCGCGGAGACGTGCCGTTTTAGCTGGCGCCGCGATTTAAACCTTCCTCGGCCCGTGGCCGCTGGGAGGCCGTCGGCTATAAGCGCCCCCTGTCCCTCAGGCAGGCATGGCGGAACTCGTCGTCCAGACGCGTCTGGAGGAAGAAGGCGTGCTCCTCATGAACGACCCTCTCCACGCGCTCCTCCTGGCCCTCGAGTCCGGGACTCCTCTCGCGGACGCCAGTGCTCGGGCGCGGGTCTCATCAGGCTTCGTCCGGCGATGGCGTTCCCAGGTGCAGAACCTGCGGGGTTCGGATCCCCTTCGGCGCTCGGGTCGCCACCTGCGGGCTTCGGACCTGGGAGGGCGGCTCTTGGAGGAATTTGAGCATCGGAAGGCGGCCCACGAGGCACATGCCACTCCGAAGCTGCAGGCCCCCCTCCTCGCGGTGGACGGCATCGTCCTCCTCGAGGGGAAGCTCGTGGCCGTCCGCCGGAGGTACGACCCGTTCCGCGGCCAGTACGCCCTCCCCGGGGGCATCGTCGAGTACGGGGAGACGATGGAAGAAGCGGCGGTTCGCGAGGTCCGGGAGGAGACAGGCCTCGAGACGGACATCGTCTCTCTCCTGGGTGTTTACTCCCACCCCGATAGGGACCCTCGGGGCCACGTCGTATCGGCCGTTTACGAGTTGAAACTAACTGGAGGGACCCTGGCTTCGGGGTCCGACGCAGCCGGGGTGGGACTCATCGACCTCGAAGAGCCTCCCGAGATGGGGTTCGATCACGAGACCATCCTCGCCGACTTCCGGGCCACGAGGAAGGGCTGAGGCCTTCAGGACGCTTCGAGACTCCGCTTGCGCGGCGCTGCGAGAAAGCCGGCGAAGGCGATGGCGAGGGTCGTAAGCACGAAAGCGAGGAAGGCGACGGGCTGTGCAACCCCCGGCACGGAGGCAGCGAGACCCGCTCCGAGGCCCCCGAACCGAACGATGGCGACGCCAAGCCCAGCCATCAAAGCGACCTCCCGTCCCAGCTTCAACCCCACTCCAATGAGGATGAGGAGAAGAAGAACGAGTGTGAGATTGGACAGCCACGCCGTCCCGAGGACTTCCGAGGGGAGGACGGCGAAGGGCAGGGTCAAGAACGCGAGACCGGCGGCGACGACAACGGCGAGGACCTTCGGTACGAGGCTGTAGCCGTACAGGTCGATGTAGGATTGGGCCGTGGCCCGGGGCGGACCCATCCGCTCCACGACCCCCTGGACGCCTTCGCCCTCGACCTCAGCCTGGGCCATGATGTTGGATCGAAGCTCCAGGAGCACGTCCTGCCGGTGCCTCCCGGAGATGCCGGCGAGGTGACGGGCCACCTGGCCGATGTACCGGTCGACGACCGCTACTTCGCTCCCCCGAGCACCTGCTTGGAGCTCCATACCAGGTCTTCCCAAACTTTTGCAGCCTCCTTTAATGCCTTACGTCCCGAGTCGGTCATGTGATAATATTTCCGCGGGCTCCCTTCCGTTTCCGTGTTCCATCGTCCCTCCAGGTACCCCTTGTTCTCGAGACGTCGGAGGGCGGGGTAGAGCGTTCCTTCCTTCAAGTCGAAGAACCCGTTGGTGGCCTCACGCAACTCGCGGATGATCTGGAAGCCGTACTTCGGGGCTTCTTCGAGGATCGCCAACAAGAGCATCTGTACGGATCCCTTCTTGAGTTCGGCTACCCACTCCGGTGCAATTTCGGCCATCGATTAAAGGGAGGAAGGCCCCCCGAGCCTATATGAAGGAACGGCCCGGGGGGTAAGGTTGGCCTAGGCCTGCGGCTTCCGTCGGAGCGCCCGGAACGCAACCAGTCCCACGATGGCGAGGGTCACGACACCCAGCTGGAGGAGGTAGGGTGCCAGGGCCGTGATGAGCCCCTCGACCACTGGGGGGACGAAGACGCTAGCGCTCAGGGACGGGTCGTGGAAAATCACGTCGCCCTGGGGGTAGACGAAGGCGCCGCCGAAGAGTAGGCCTCGGAAGAGCGCGCCGCCCTCTGCGAGGCGCATCCCGATCGGTTTGACACGGTGGAGCTGGAAGCTCATCCGCATCATCACATTGTCCACTTCGACGTCGGACACCCATCGCAAGCGCCCGATGCGTTCCCACTGGTCCTCGAACTTTATGGAGTCCGCGGTGATCAGTGTGGGGCCGTCCACGGGTCGCGTGGCGTCGGTCTCGTTGCCGTCGTGTCGAGCCTTCTCACCGAAGGTTAGGTGTACGATGCGGGCTACGGGCTCCGGCACGAAGTTGCCGACCAGCACGTGGGTCGCCAACGCGAGTCGGGAGTCCTCGCCGCCCCAGTCCCAGCCCTTGATGTAGTGGTCGTACTTGAAGTCGCCATCCACGACGACTCCGGTGACGTTCTCCGTCCGGTCGATCTTTGAGGTGACGATGTGTCGGGTCTCGTCGATGACGATCTTGTAGATGGGGACCTCCAGGGTCGTCTCCACGAGGTCGACATTGACCTCGAAGGAGAGGGTGATCTGGTTCAGCACGCCGTCACCCGTCGCGTCCCCAGGACGGACGGGATCGTACGAAAGGTTGTAGGCGCTGATGTCGAAGGTCACGGTTGTCGAACGGTCCACCGTAGCCTGGTCGAGGTTATCTAGGATCCAATTCTGCCTCAGCGACAGGCCCTTCCGGGGGAAATCTGCCTCATCCAGAAGCACGTCGATGTGGCTGTCGGGGACGTGGAAGAGGCCATCGCCGTCCTTGTCGGCGAACTCAAACATGGCCTCGAAGCTCTGGGCCATGAAGGTCCGCACGGGGAGGGGATGTGTCCCAAGTAGCACATCCGAGGAGTTGTAAATCTCCGCTGCGCCGAGGTAGCGCTCGTACTCCACGAGAATCTTTGGACTGTTCGGGTTCGTTTCCGCGCTGCCGTATACGACAGCCAAAACGGTCTTTCCGACCTCGATCTTGACCCATTCGCCGCCGCCGAGTCTGTCTGTTACGCCGGTGCTCACCACCACCTGCAGGTCCCGGCCATCCGCCGGCTGCTCCTGGGCCGCGGCCATCGCGGCGAGAGGAGAGGCCAGCATGAGAAGGGACAGCAAGCCGATTACGATTGCTTTCATTTTTACTCATCTCCTGCGTAGCGAGGCTTTCCATGTATTCTCGCTATGGACATAGTGACGCGATGGTGTTATCGAGTATAAAAAGGTTGCAGCGAGATTTTCAGCGATGATTTAGAGGAACCGTCCTCAGGTCGCGATCTACGCCTGGACTAAAAAATCCCCTACCGGTGATGATAATCGAAACGTATGCACAGGACCGAAGCCCAAATAAAGGGGCAAGGTGAGGAAGCCCAGGGCAAAAAGGGATACCGACAGGAGGACTGGAGAGGCAACCGCTTTAACCCTGGGCTCCTCACGTCTTGCTGCCCCATGTTCTCATTTTCGGTATTTATAATCAGCGGGACCAGTTATCATTACCGCGACTCAGATTCAGCCAGGAGACGCCCACGTCCTGGCTCTGCCGAATCGGCTCTCTGGGCCCCGGGTCGAAGCGGCTTCGATAAGGCCGTCGTCTCATCCTCGATCGTCGCTACGGAGTTCCAGAACGAGTTCTTCGACCTCCTCTCCGTGTTCGTTAGGAATCCCTTTGGCCTCGCCAGACATCGTGAACCCACACTTCTCCAAGACGCGAATCGAGGCGATGTTGTGTTTCGCGACGTGAGCATGGAGGGGGCGCACCTGGACGTAATCCAGGAAATCTGACAGCGCTCGGGTCGCCACGCCCCGGCCCCAATACTCCTTGCCAATCCAATAGCCGATCTGTTGCTCGCCCGACTGTTCAAACCTCGCGATATTCCCTGCCACGCGTCCGTCGACGAGGATGGTCATCTTGGTGATCGACTCGTCGCCCAGGATCTTGGTCCAGTGCGCCATGAATGCGTCCTGGTCCCTCGCGGGGAAGGCGGCCATGCGTGTTGCGTCCGGGTCCCGCTGATGCTCGAAGAAGATCGGAAGATCGCCCTCCTCCACGTCTCTTAGCCGGACTTCCACTTCATCTCCTCGTGTGCGTCGATCGCTCCACTCTGCGTCGCCTTAACTAGGTTCGCGGCCGACAAAGGCATTACCTGGGCTGCGGATTTGCCACCGTGTCCTCGCCCTTGGTCCTCCTTGACGCGAACGCCCTGATGATGCCGTTTCAGTTCTCCCTGGATCTCGAGGATGAGTTGACCCGACTCCTGGGCGACTACCGCGTGGCGGTTCCCCGGTCCGTGATTCACGAGCTCGAGGGCCTCTCGCCGACAAACGCGACGGCGAAGGCTGCCCTAAAGTTCGCCACCCGCTTTCCTGTCATCGAGGTAGAGGGAGTCGGAGATGCGGTCCTCCTCGCACTCGCGCGGGCGGAGGGGGCAGCGGTCCTCACCAACGACCGAGGCCTTCGGACCCGCTTGCGTGAGGAAGGTCTCCCGGTGATCTACTTGCGGGAGCGAAGCCGACTCGAGGGGATCGGCTTTCCCGCTGGGTAAAGCTTTACGCTCGCGAACCTTGACGTTTCCGTGAAGCCCCATCTCGTGGCCACGCTCAAGCAACTCGCCCTCCTGGGTGCTGTCCACGAGTACCTATCCATCTCAACGGCCAGGTTCGGCCGTCATCTGGACATCAGCCAGCAATCCGCCTCCGTCCGCGTGCTGGAGCTGCTGGATGCGGGTCTTATCGAGCGGCGCCTGGGCGCCCGCCGGCAGGAGCTTCGGATCACGGACCGAGGCCTCGAGGTCCTCCGAGGGGAGTATGCCGCCTACCGACGCATCTTCGAGAAGGAGGCGCAAATCCGACTCCGAGGTCGTCTGGAACACGGGCTGGGGGAGGGGTACTACTACATGAGTCAGGAGGGATACCGGGAGCAGTTCCGTCAGAAGCTCGGATTCGCGCCTTTCCCCGGAACGTTGAACCTGAAGCTGGAAGGGTCGGAGCTCACCAAACTCGAGGTTCTCCAGAAGGCCGAGGGAGTACCGATCGAGGGATTTACCGATGCGGGCCGGACCTTCGGGGGGGCCAAGTGCTTTCACGCCTCGTTGCAGGAGATCCCTTGTGCCACGATCCTCCCCATCCGGTCCCACTATCAGGACGTGCTGGAGGTCATCTCCCAGGACAAGCTTCGGGATCGCCTGGGCCTGCACGACGGGGAGATCGTGGAGGTCGACGTGCAGCTGGAGGAGCTCGCCTAGAAGGACTCCGTCACGTACGTGAGGATGGAATCGAAGAAGGCGCGGCCGTCGCCGTCCGCCTCCTCCCGCGTCCGGGTCCAGTCCGGGTGAAGGAAGCGGGAGAAGGATCGCTCCGGGTGGGGCATTAGACCCAGAACGTTTCCCTCGGGGTTGCAGACCCCGGCGATGTTGTAGAGGCTCCCATTGGGATTCCACGGATAATCGGCGTAGGCCCCGTCCGGATCGACATATCGAAAGAGCAGTTGGTCCTCCTCGCGAAGTGCCTCCCACATCGCCTCTTGCTGCCCGCGTGGGAAGGTAAACTTGCCCTCCGTGTGCGCCGACGGGGCTTGGAGCATCGCGCCGTGAGGGAGTAAGGCCAGCGGTCCGCAGCGCCCTCGATTCTCGTACCGCAGCAGGCTGGGACGACACTCGTAGTGGGCCGAGTCGTTGGTGGCGAGGGAGGCCTGTGGAATCTCGGTCTCCCCGCCGATGGCCGGGAGGAGACCCAACTCTACGAGGACCTGGAATCCGTTGCAAATCCCCACCACGGGCTTGCCCTCCTCTACGAAGGCCCGGAGGTCGTCCCGGAGACCGCTCCGCATCCGGGAGGCCCAGATTGCCCCCGCCCGGACGTAATCGCCCGACGAGAAGCCGCCGGGTAAGACGAGGACCTGGTAGTCCTCCAAGACTCGATGAAGACCGGGGCTTTCACGGACCATCTGGTTGAGGTGGACGAGTTCCGGATTCGCTCCGAGCGAGGCAAAGGCGTACAACGTCTCATCCTCACAGTTCGTTCCCTCGACGGTCAGGATGCAGACCTTCGTTTCTTCCCGGTTCATCCTTCGCCTCTCCCGGCCACTCTTACCCCACCGCCAGCCGCGGGAGCCCGCCCGACCACGCCTTCCGCATCGCCTCGACCCCGAGCGTCAGGTCGCGCTTCCCGACCTGGATTCGAAGCTCGGATCCGCCAACACGGCCGATGGGCTGAAGAGGAAGTCCTTTCAGGACGTCGTTCAGGGCTGCACCAGATCCGCTTGCCTCCAGCACCCAACGGGTATTCGTCTCGGAGAAGAGGGCGAGATCGGGTCGGAGCCCGTCTGGCGTCCACTCCACCTCCGCTCCGATGTCCCCGCCCAGGCACATCTCAGCTAGCGTGACACCCACCCCCCCATGGGAGGCGTCGTGGCAGGCGGCGATGAGGCCCGCCCCGGAGGCTTCAAGGAGTCCGTCGACGCAACGCCCGAGGAGGGCCGTGTCGACGTCCGGGACCTCGCCCCCCTCTCCCCCGCGAGCCCGATAGTACTCGCTGCCACCGAGCTGCGCCCTCGTGTCTCCGAGGAGATAGAGGGAGGCCCCCTCCCGCTTAAAGTCCGACGTCACGCATCGGCGGACGTCCTCCACGATGCCCGTTCCCAGTACGACGGGCGTCGGAGGAACGGGGGAGAGGCGCGTCTCGTTGTAGAAGCTCACGTTCCCGGAGGGCAAGGGGAGTCCCATCTCGGAGGCGACATCCCCAATGCCGCGCACGGCCTCACGGAAGAAACCGAGTCGGTCGGCCTTCTCGGGATTTCCGAAGTTCAGGCAATCGCTCAGGGCGTGGGGTCGGGCTCCCACGGCGGTGAGGTTTCGGCAGACCTCGTCGACGGCCGAGGCGCCCCCTCGATAGGGATCCAGGCGCGTGTATTGGGGGGTGGAGGCGGTGGCGATAGCCAGTCCTCGCCACGAGTCCGTCAGGGGTTTCATGACCGCCGCATCGCCGTGGGATTGCCTCCCGAGGACGCCCTGGAGTGGCTTGATCACTGTGCTGGCCTTCACCTCGTGGTCGTATTGGCGAATCACCAGCTCCTTGCTTGCCACGTTGGGTGCCCGCAGGATGGAGAGAAGAGCATCCCCGTAATCGGAGGGCTCCGGAGGAGGACTCTCGGGAGGCGTCGGCCGTCCCACCTCCTTTTCGTAAGGCCGCGTGTACTCGGGCCCCTCCGTGTAGAAGGCGAGGTCCATGTCCAGGACCTCCTCGCCTCGGTAAGTGACCCGGACGACCCTCTCAGGAAGAACCCCCCCGATGGCGGTGGCGGGCACGTCATAGAGAGCGAAGATCGCCAGCACCCCGTCGACCTCCTTCTCGGGCACCGCGAGCATCATCCGCTCCTGGGACTCGCTCACCCAAATCTCCCACGGGGCCAGGTTCGGTTCCTTGAGGGGGACCTTCTCCAGGTGGACCTCCGCGCCGTGGCCTCCCGCGATGGCCATCTCCCCGACCACGCAGCTTAGGCCCCCGCCTCCGAGGTCCTTCATCCCGCTCAACAACCCCCGTTCCACCGCCTCGAGGCAGGCGTGCATCAGCGGCTCCTTCATGATGGGGTCGCCGAGCTGCACCGCCCCCGCCTGCCACTCCTCCCACATCTCGTCCGTTAGCTCCAGGGAGGCGAACGTGACGCCATGGATGCCGTCGCGACCGGTCTTCCCTCCGACGAGGACGAAGACGTCCCCCGGGCCTGCAACCGCGTTGCGCAGGATGCGGTCCTTCCGCGCGATGCCGACGCACCCGACGTTCACGATGATGTTGCCCGTGTACCCCTCGTCGAAGAAGATGGAGCCCGCGACCGTGGGGACGCCGACGCGGTTGCCGTAGTCCCGGATGCCGGCCACCACCCCGCCGAACAGGTACCGCGGATGCTTCGTCCCCGGCGGGAGGGCCTCGTAGGGGAGGTCCAAGGGACCGAAGTGGAGGGGGTCCACCAGGGCGATGGGCTTCGCCCCCATGGCGAGGACATCCCGCAGGATGCCGCCGATGCCCGTCGCTGCGCCTCCATAGGGTTCCACCGCGCTGGGGTGGTTGTGGCTCTCGATGCGCAGGGCGTAGGCGTGGTCCTCATCAAACTCCATGACCCCCGCGTCCCCCTTCAGGAGGACCGAAGGGGCTTCGATCCCGAAGAGGAACTCGCGGAGGAAGGGCTTGGAGGACTTGTAGCAGCAATGTTCCGACCAGGCCTGCCCCAAGGATTGGAGCTCGGCGTCCGTCGGGGGGCGTCCCCGCTTGCGGAAGTACGCCTGGACTCGGCGCATTTCCTCCTTATTGAGGGCCAAGCCGAGTTCCTTGCTGATTCGAGCCAGCTCGTCGTCACCGGCTTTCAAAAGGTCGATGCGGTAGAGGGGAAACGGGGCCTTCACCCGCCGAATCAGCTCGCCCACCGCGTTGCCTCACTTCCATAATAGGGCGGCCTAATTAACCTTCTGAAGCAGGGTGGCATCGCCGGCAGGGCCTCACGGGGTCTCGAGGGCTTCTCGGGAAACCAGCTCGTAGGAGTAGTCGTGGATGACAGGGTTGGCGAGGAGCCGCTTACAGATGGCCTCCAGGTCCTCCCGGGCGCGGGCCTCGTCCTCTGTCTGGAGGTCCACCTCGAAGGTCCGAATGGATCGGACAGACGACACGTCCCGGAAGCCCAGCAGGTTGAGGGCCTTCAGGGTGTTGTCCCCTTCGGGGTCGGCCACCCCCCGTTTGAGTCGAACCTCCACCCGCGCGGTGAGCATGGCGGCCTTGAGAGGACCCCACTACTTATCGGGTTTCCCCTCCTGCAAGCGGGGACCGCGGCCTCCGACCCCCTTCTCGGCTCATGCGCGCGCGGAACTCGTAGGAACGGAGCAGGAGCGACTGGGTCTGGGCGAGGTCCGTCACCTTCGTGAGCCGAAGGCGGGACCGGAACCACCCCCATCCTTGGGTCTTCGGGGCGGCCGCGACCCTCCCATCGGACCCCAATTCCTGGGGGGAAGGGAGCAGGAAGATCTCGACGTCGCGCTCGTGCGCCCGTAGTTCGGCAAAAACCCGCCTCAAGTTTCGACTTCGGAAGGAGACCCAGTGTCCGGTGTGACGAGCCTGCAGGACGTCGCCCCGACCCTCGAGCGAACGAGAGACCTTCCGCTCGAGATTCCGGAGGAGGGCCTCTCCGTCTGCTCCCCGGGACTTCGCCGGCACCCTACCCCTCCTTTCGAACGATGAGGAGATATCTGAATCCGCGCAGGAGGAAGTTTGCTCTCCGGGACCAATGCTCCCATTGCGGGTTGAGCGTCCGATCGTTACGCCTCGGGACCGCCACGATATCCACAGGTCGGAACCGCCGCTCGAGCTCCGAGAACAGGGCGAAACCGACGGGGGTAAACTGGGACCGACGGTATTGATCGCTGACGAGGAAGGCGGCAATCCCCATTGGGCGGAGGACCCGGCCCGCCTCACGGGCCACGCGGCTTAGGGCGAAGCCGAGGGCCTCGGACTCGGCGGAAAGGGTCCCAAGACAGCGGGGGTCGTCCGAGTACTGAAGGTTGTCTCCGTACGGAGGATCAACGAACACCAACTGGGCGAACCCGGCCGGAACCGGCAGTTGCTGGGCGTCGGCGGGGTGGATGTCCTGGCGTCTCGGCGCAAGATCGAAACCGAGTACGCGACGACCCATCCGTCGGGCCACGTCCAACGTCGTCCCGCTCCCGGCCATGGGATCGACGACCCAATCGCCCGGACGCGTGTGGCGGGCCAGAAGGTTGGCCACCACGCCAGTGGGCGTCACGCCGTGGAAGGAGGCATCTCCGTGCACCCATCCCGGTGGGCTCTGGGAGGGGAAATCCCAGAGGGTCGTGGTCTCCAGGCCGATGCCTCGAGCCAGCTCAGGATGCCAGGCTTTCCGGACTTCGCTCAAGCAGTGGGACTTCCCCTCGAGCCTTATAACCCTCTGACGGGGAGGAGGGTGAAAGTACCGCGGCTATGCCGCATTCAGAGGATGCCAAGCCCCTTGCCTGCGGCCTCGAACGCGTCGAGAGCCCGATCCAAGTCTTCCCGGGTGAGGGCCGCATTCATGATGGTCCGAATCCGAGCCTTGTCCCGCGCGACCATGGGGAAGACGATGGGGAGGGCGAAGATGCCGTCCGCCAAGAGGCGATCGCTCAGCTCCTTGGCCGTCGAACTCGTCCCCACGATGACGGGGGTGATAGGGGACTTGCTGATCCCCGTGTCGAACCCCATTTCCTTCAGGCCCTTCTTGAAGTAGAGCGTATTTTCCCAGAGCTGCCGCACCCACTGGGGCTCCGTCTCCAAGACGTCGATGGAGGCGATGCAGGCCGCCGCCACTGCCGGCGGGTGGGAGGCGGAGAGGAGCCACGTGCGCGACTTGTTCAGCGCGAAGTTCCGGAGATTCTGGCTTCCCGCCACGTATCCGCCCATGACCCCAAAGGCCTTGGAAAAGGTTCCCATTTCGACGTCCACGCGCCCCTCCACGCCAAGATGAGAGGCGATTCCCCGGCCTTCTTCCCCGAGGACGCCTTCTCCATGGGCGTCGTCGACGTAGGTCATCGCCCCGAACTCCTCCGCCAGCTTGACGATCTCGTCCACGGGGGCCAGGTCACCGTCCATGCTGAACACTCCGTCCGTTGCGATGAGGACGCGGCGATGCCCTGCTTTCTGGGCCTCCTTCAGGGTGCGCTCGAGGTCCCCGGCATCCGCGTGGGCGTAGATCATGCGGTCCGCCTTCGTGAGACGGACGCCGTCGATGATGCTCCCGTGGTTCAACTCGTCGCTGATGACAACGTCCCCCCTTTCGACGAGCTGGGGGATGAGGCCGGAGTTGGCGGTGAAGCCAGCGGAGTACACCAAGGCCGCGTCCGCCCGCTTGAATCCGGCGATGCGGCGCTCCAGCTCCTCATGGAGGGTCATGTTTCCGGCGATGGGACGGACTGAGCCCGAACCCGCCCCGTATGCGTCGATGGCCTGCTTGGCGGCGTCCTTGACCTTGGGGTGATTGCTCAGGTTCAGGTAGTTGTTGGAGCAGAGGATGAGGACCTCTTGCCCATCCACGATGCCGTAGGGGGCAGAGGGTCCCTCCAAGACCCGGAGCTTCCAGTCGAGGTCGGCCTTCGCCAGGCGCTCGTACTCTTCTCGTAGGAACCCCGTCGGGTCCATCACGACCCCTCCTCCATGTAGAGGACCACCTTACCGGACTGCCCCGACCTCATGACCTCCATGGCCTCCAAGAAGTCCTTGAAGGCGAAGCGATGGGTGATGATGGACGCGAGATCGAGGCGGCCCGAGGTCAGGAGGCCGGCCATCCGATACCACGTCCCGTACATGAGGCGGCCATGGATGCCGTGGAGGCTGAGCCCCTTCGTCACGATGTCCGAGGAAACGTCGACGGAGAAAGGCTCGGGGTAAATGCCGAGGAGGTGGACGCCCCCGGCCGGCCGCACGATCTTCAGGCCCATGTTAAAGGCCTCGGGGCTCCCGGACATCTCCAGCACGTGGTCCACACCCCGCCCGTCTGTCTCCCGCTCGATGGTCTCGGGAAGGCTCGCGTCGGAGCGAAGGACGAAGTCCGCCCCCAGCTTCTCGGCGAGCTTGAGCCGGTACTCGTTCCGGTGCCCGATGGCGAAGATCTTCCCAGCAGCCACCGCCCGGCACAGGGCGACCGCCATGAGGCCAATGGGGCCGAGTCCGAAGATCGCGATGTAGTTCCCTGGAACATCGGCGGAGAAGGTCGCCTGGACCGCATTCCCGAAGGGGTCCTGGATCGTGGCCATCTCCAAGGGCAGGTTGTCTGGGTTCACGATCAGGTTCTCTTCGGGCACGGTGACGTACTCGGCGAACGCTCCGTCCCGGTCCACGCCGATGATCTGGACGTTCCGGCAGACGTGGGCGTTGCCCGTGCGGCACTGATAACAGGTGTTGCACGCGATATGGCCCTCCGCCGACACGTAGTCGCCGACGTTGACGAGGGACGCGTCCTCCCCGAGCTCAACGACATCCCCGGCGAACTCATGGCCCTGAATGAGAGGCGTCCGGATGCGGCCCTGCGACCACTCGTCCCAATCGTAGATGTGGACATCCGTGCCGCAGATGGAGGCGATCTTCACGTGGATCAGCGCCTCATGTGCCCTTGGGTCGGGCCGGGGCACCTCCAGCAGCTCGACGGCACCGGCCTGGCGCTTGGTCTTGACCGCTGCCAGCATCGTCCCCGCCATAGGGCCTCTCCGGCTCGCTGATAGAGGGGCCCATAATTAGGTTTCCGAACTTAGTTGGAGTCCAAGGAGCGCGTCGATGGTGAGCTACTAGTACCCGTCGACCCCTTCCGTCGCCGGGGGGAGGTCGGTGCAAGGACCCCCGGTCTGGACGCCCACTCTGCAAACTGGAACGTTCCTCGATACGGTCATTCCGTTCCTCGGGCTGACCGTTTGGCAGCTCATCCTCTTGGTCGTCATCATCGTCGCCATCTTTGTGGCGGGACGAATCGTCCGCACTGCCTTAGCCGCTGCCTTCGAGCGAACGCCATTCCCCGAGGACATCGAGAGGAAGATCGCGAGATCGTCTGCCTACTTGGTTTGGGTTGTCGGTCTTCTCTTCATCCCCGGGGTCTTTGGCATCGATTTGGGGAGCATCGACGTCTTCGGCTTCACACTCTCCGCGATCCTGACGGCCGTCGTAGTGGCCATCGTATTCTACCTCGCAGCCAACGTAACGGCGGGCATTCTCACCCGCGTCTTTCGGAAGACGGAGTTTCCGGAGGACATCGAGAAGAGCCTCGTCAGCGCTTCGAGACTCATCGTCCTCATCGTGGGCGTGTTCGTGATCTTCGCCGTCTTGGGGATGGACCTGACGGCCCTGATCATCAGTTTTGGCGCCTTCAGCATCGCGCTAAGCTTCGCCCTGGCTGATATCATCAAGAACGTCACCTCCGGCCTCCTTATTCAGGCCGATAAGCCGTTCTACCCGGGGGACACCATCAAGGTTGGCGGAATCGAAGGGAAGGTGGTCAAGACCAAGATCCGGACAACGGTCCTGGAGACGGCGGAAGGCCACGTCGCGTACATACCCAACACCTGGTTTACGACGAAGGACATCATCAACAAGTCGCGGCCGCGGGAACCCGAGGCACCTACAGAGACGGACGCAACAACGGACTCATAGGTCGTCGAGCACGCAGCGGGGGCTTCAGAAGACCCCGAGCAAGGCCGCGATCCCTACCGCGGCCCCGATCACGATTCCGGCGATGATGCCGACCTTGACCCAGCTGATGGGCGCCGCGCCCTTGACCTCCCCCGTCTGCCCGTTGACCAGAAACTGGTAATGTCGCTCGCCAAAGACGTAATTCGCCACGTAGATCGGGAGGAGAATGTGCTTCCAGGTGGGTTCGCTCAACACCGTGTGGACGCGCAGGTTACGGTAGGTGTCGCCGCCGAGCTCTCGTCGACAGGCTCGCCACTCCTCCGACTTCATGGAGTCCCGGGCGGAATCCCAGAGCGTCTCGGGGTTCAGCGTGTACTCTTCCGCCGCGAACCCCGCCAGGAATTCGCCGCTGTAGGGCACTACCTGCCTGGTGTGAAAGGGCATGACCTTCCGTAGGGTTTCGTCCGGCAGCGCTTCGGACGCGTACAGGAGAACATCGTCATAGAAGCGGGAGTGGTGGCCCGACCGGTAGGTCCATCGGGTCTTCTGCACCACACGACGGTTCTTTCCGGAGCCAACGGTCACGTAGTAATGATCGCCGCGTAGCCCTGACCAGTCCGACTCAGCCTGGGCATCGAAGGTGAAGAACGGAGCGTAGACGCCTCGAATCTTTGTGACCACGGCTTGGCTCTTCAGAGCTCCGGGGCTGATGAGACGCCGCCACCAGACCCCTAGCCACTTGCGGTACTTGCCGCGGGCTGCCTCATCATCGAAGGCGAAGGGCACCAGGGCAGCAGGTCGGATGAGGTCGGGGTTGCTCGGGGCTTCGACGATGGCGGGAGAGCCGCAATAGGCGCACTCGATCGCGATGGCGGCGGGCTCCATAGCCTGAAGGGCACCGCATTTCTCGCATCGGAAGTGACGCTGCTCAACCCCCATCCCCCGGTCCGTGGTCGCGGCGAGGAGGGGTAGGTCCTTGAGATCGTGCTCCTCGATCTCGCTCAAATCGATGTCGATCTCATTCTCTGCCCCGCAGAAGGGACACTCCATGGAGGTGGTACCAGGGGCGAACTCGAGGGACGCCCCGCAGGAGGCGCATGGGTAGCCCTCGATGAGGTCGGAGTCGACGACGGCCTTCGCAGGAGGGGCAGGGGCGTCTTCCTCTTCGGATTCGACCCTACTCTCCGCCATCCTGCTGCCCCGTCGCGGTTCCACACTCGAGGCAGAACTTGGCCCCAGGTGGGAGAGAGGCCCCACAGTTGGAGCACTCCGGAGGTGAGAGGGAGGCACCACAGCTCGGGCAGAACTTGGCCGCGGGTGGCACGGGTTCCGAACACTCCGGACACACGGCTCCCCTATGCTGGCGAGTCCCACAGGCATTGCAGAATTTGGCTCCCTTGGGCAGCAGAGTCCCGCACTCAACACACGGCGAACCTGGTTCCACTCCGCCCTTCCGCATCTCGTCCATCATGGACGCACCCATCCCGATTCCGGCGCCGATGCCCACGCCCGCGGCCGCCGCCCCACCCGCTGGGTTGTTGGCTGCATCTCGCATGGCGGCACCCGTCTGGTATCGAATGAAGTCGGTCCCCGTAATCGCCATGGACGACCGCGTGTCCACGGCCTCCTGGACCTCCTCGGGGAGGTTGATGTTCAGGCCGCTGATCTTCTGGATCTCCAGGCCATACAGCTCGAAGTGGGACTTGCTCTTGGCGAGTACGGCCTGCTCGATCTCCTCCAGGTTGGCGGCCAGGTCGAGCACGCCCAGCCCGGCCTTCTTCATCTCGCCCAAGGCATCGTAGGCGACCACCACGACCTGCTCCTTGATCCGATCCTCCACCTCGTCCGCGCTCGTCAGGCTCAAGGTTCCCACGAACTGGTTAATGAAGTTCTCAGGGAGAGTGACGCGGTACCGGAACTCGCCGTGCAGGCGCAGGCTGACGACCGCGAACTCCTTGTCTCGGAACTGGTACGGCTGCTTCGAACCGAACTTCCCATCAAAGGGCTTCTTCTGGATGTAGTAGACCTCGGCCCGCTGCTCCACCCCCGACAGGAATTTCACGATGGGCCCCACGATGGGCGCGTTGATGCTGGTGAGGGCGTACCGATCCGGTCGGTCGATGTACCCCAGGGCCTTCCCGTCACGATAGAAGACGGCGATCTCGTCCTCCCGCACGACGATGTTGTCGTTCAGCCGGATGTTTCGCGGAAGGTGCCAGACTACGTTCCCTCGTTTGTTGGCTTTGGGCCAGTCGAAGGTCTTCGAGCCGAATAGGCTCATTCCGCCACCTCCGTGTTCGAAACCACGAGCATGCGCTTCTCAAAGGTGTCCTCGAAGGCATCCAGCTGGGACCGGATCTCCTTGGTCCGCTTGCGGACCGCCTTCCCCTCTCCCGCAGCGACCTTCAGCTCCGCCGATTCTTGGCCGAGAGCCGAGGCATCGTCGAGGAGGGAGGCGTCGTATTCGTACAAGCGGTTGATTTCGGCGTCCTCAATGCGAATCGCCGGGGAAATGCCTGAATAGCCACCTTCCGCGTGCCTCACTCGGCCCTCAAGGGTCCGGAACCGATTAACAATGCGACCAACCCGGTCGAGTTCCTTGTAGTGGTTCTCCTCCACCATCAACTCGCGTGCTTCTTCCGTCGTCTCGCGTGCTGACTTCAGGCTGTTGGCCATCTGGATACGGAGCATGTTCTCCGCTTGGCGGAGGTCTTCGCGCCTTCGGTACCCAGCGAAACCTGGGACGTGGAGTTGGATCCTCTTCAGAAGTCCGCGATCCTCTTCGACCCTCTCACGCAAATCGGCCATGGAATCCCAGGCCGCTTCAACCGGATGTGCGGATAAGAAGGTTTTGTCCTGTTTCGTGAGACGGATAATGTCCAGGGCCCCTTACTTCGCGGGGGGGAAGGGACTACCGACGAATTTCGTGACGAGGAGATAGATACCGCCGAGGATCACCAGGACGGGCCAGATCACGTTCACGTCGACCTGAATGACGCCCAAGGCAGCCAACAGCCAGAGGAGTCCGACGATCAGCAGCACGATGCCCCAGAAGATGCCGCCGGCCCGCGTGAAGATCTCCGTGGTCGACCGCCTCTCCGCTTCGGCCATGAGAATGGAGAGACGCAGCCCCTTATACCATCATCCAAGGGTTCCCGAGGTGAACCGGGCCGCCTACTCCCTCGAGGACCCTGGATGCTCTCCGGACCCGAAGGCAGCGAACGCCTGCTGGCGCAGAGTCTCCCTCTCTCCCTCGCTCATCTCCACCGGCGTCGACATGGTCCAATGATGACCGAAGGGGTCCACCAGCTTCCCGTACCGCTCGCCCCAGAATTGGTCCTCAAGCGGCATAACGGCCTTCCCTCCTGCAGCCAGCGCCCGCTCCCACAGGGCGTCGACGTCATCGCTATAGATGTGGAGCACGACCGTGCTGGTCCCGAGGTCGCCCGGATTGTGTGCGTCCGCTCCGGGGAACTCGTCGGACATCATGACGAGGCTGTCTCCAATCCGAACGCTGCCGTGTAGGAGCTTGCCGTCAGGGAGTTCTTCGCGCTCCACCTCGTCCGCCCCGAAGGCCTCCTGGTAGAAGGCGAGGGCCCGGGCGGCCCCCTTAATCACGAGGTACGGCGTCACCGCTTGGGCATCCTCAGGCAGCGCCTTAAGCGGACGCCGGTCAGTTCCTCCCGAGATTCGTCTGGGTTCCATCGAGTTCCTCCCCCGGCGGGAAGAACACCGGCGAATCTAAAGGTTGGGCCCGACTGGATGCATCTTCTTCGTCCGGTAACCGATGATGACTGGCCGGTGGCTGCGCCCCACGAAGGCAGTGTCGAGTTCGCCATCCCCCGTGTCGGCCCGAAGGCGGGGGGTGGTACGAAGCTTCGCGGGAGTCGCCACAATCAAGACGTTCGGCAGGCCGACCTTCCGAAGCACGGCTGGGCTCAGCTGCAGGTTCCCCCTGCCGAGGACGAAACCTTGTGCCCCGATGGGGCTCAGAACGAGTTTGGCATCGACATATTCCCCGAGAACCGCTAGGATCCCTTCCTCGTTGAGATCCCGACCGACGACCTCTCCGTGGGCGACAGCGTCCACGCCCAGCAGGGTCGTCTCAACCCCGAGCAGATCGGCGATCGTATGCGTGGTCCCGCCAGGGCCGAACAGGAAGACCGCGTCCGAATCCTCCTCCATGAGCTCCCTCATGTAGTCCGCGACCTCCCGAAGAATGACGTCGTCCGCCACCGCAGTCACGAGGAGCTTCCCTGTCTGCACGAGGTTGGGTTCCTGGGGTGTCTGCGCGAGACCATAGAGGCGAATCGACCATTCCCCCTCCCGATACTTGTCCTCGTCCAAATCGAGGACTTCAGCCTGGCCCAACGGAAGCTCATCGAGGAGAAAGCGACTCAAGATCTGGCCGGCGGAGGCGGGGTTGACTGCAAAGACCGCCGAGTGCATTTTCACGCCAGCGGGAATCCCCAGGAGGGGCACACGCTCGGCGACCACGTCCAGCACGTCCCGCGCCGTCCCGTCCCCCCCGCAGAAGAGAATGATGTCGACGCCCCGCTTCTCCATCGCCCCGGCCGCCTTCCGCGTATCGTTGGCCGAGGTCGATCCAGCTGGGTGGTGAACGACTTCGCGCTCCAGATGCTCCCCGAAGAGCTCCGTCAGCGCTCCGTCTCCCATCGGGACACCGCACGAGATCCAACGGACTCCCCGAAAGGCGGCGGTGTTCGCAAACGAGGCGAGCGCTTCCAGTGCCCGTTGAGAGGCCACGGGTTCGGCGCCCAGCGCAAGGGCTTCGCTCAGGACGCCGTCGGTCCCCTTCAACCCCACGCGTCCGCCCATGCCGGCGATGGGGTTGACGAGGAAGCCCACCCGCTTCACGAGGGTCTCATCCTAACACAGCGTATTTGAAGGTAGTCCGGGCAGGATCGCGATTGGCCTACACGGGGAGCAGGCTGATCGTGGTCCCTGGCGCGTCGATCGGGTTCCGGTCGAGGACCTCCCCAAAGTGCTGCAACAGGGAGGGCTTCACGACGTCCACGTTGACATCTCGGCCAAGGACTTCGGTAACCGACGTCAGGGTCGAGCCGTCCAGCCCGCACGGGGAGATGTGAAGGAAGGGTTCGAGGTCGTTGTTCACATTCAAGGCAAATCCGTGGTACGTTACGTGGTGCCGGATGGCCACTCCGATGGAGGCGAGTTTCCTAGGGCCCACCCAGAGACCGGCATGGATCCCTCGCTCTCCTTCGATCCCCAGGTCGGCCACGGTTCGGATGAGGACTTCCTCCAACGACGAGATGAAGGCCTTGATCCCGAGCTTCCCTCGGGGCAGCGCCATGATGGGGTAACCGACGAGCTGGCCTGGTCCGTGATAGGTGGCCTCTCCCCCTCGTTCGACCTCGAAGACCGGGAGCGCGGCGTCCTCAATACCCTCCCCTCCACCCCGACGACCCACCGTGTAGACCGCGGGGTGCTCGACGAGGATGAGGGTGTCAGGAACATCGCCCTGCAGTCGTTGAGCCACAAGGCGCTTCTGCAGCTCCCACGTCTCCCCATAGCCCCGGGTGCCCAAGTCGAGAATCGCAACCTCTTCCATCACTTATTCGGCAGGTGGATGGCCCGCCCCTCCACGTCTTCTGCCGCCTCCATCAGGCTCTCGGGAAGGGTCGGATGCGGATGGACAGTCAAGGCGATGTCCTCCGCCACCGCTCCCATCTCGATGGCCAGGGCGGCTTCGCTGATCAAATCCGACGCGTCCGGCCCGACGATCTCCACCCCCAGGACGAGGCCGGTGTCCTCCTCTGCGATGACCCGCACGAAACCGGTCGCCTCCCCCGTCGTCAGTGCACGTCCGGATGCGCTGAAAGGGAACCTCCCCACCTGCGTCGGAATGCCCTCGACTTTCGCATCCTCCTCAGAAAGCCCCACCGTCGCGATTTCTGGATCCGTGAAGATGGCCGCCGGCATCGCCCGATAGTCCGCCTCACTGGGCAAGCCCGCGATGACCTCCGCCGCCACGATGCCTTCCTTGGACGCCTTATGGGCGAGGAACGGGACGCCCACCACGTCGCCGATCGCGTATATGCCCCGCACGTTGGTCTCCATCCGGTTGTTCACTTGGATGAACCCATTTTCGTCCTGTTTAACGCCCGTCTTCTTGATGGCCAAGCCACCCAACCGGGGCCTCCGGCCGGCGGAGATCAGGAGGACCTCGCTCTCGAGGGTCTTCTTCCCGTTCGGCGTCTCCACCTCGAGGGTCACACCTTCCTTCCTCTTCGTTAGCTTGGTCGCCTTGGACTTCAGGTGGAACGACGCCTTGAGCCGCTTCAGCGACCGCTCGATGACCTTGACGATGTCCTTGGACACGCCAAGAAGGAGCTGATCCAGCAGTTCCACCACAACCACCTTAGTTCCCAGCCTGGCGTACATCATCCCCACCTCGAGCCCGGTAATGCCGCCGCCGATGACGGTCATGCTCGCGGGGAGCTTGGGAAGCTCGAGGGCTTCCTTCGCGTAGAGGACCTGCTTCCCGTCCCAATCGAAGCCCTTCAACGGGGTCGGCTCGGATCCGGTGGCGATGATCACGTTCTTCGGTTCCACCCACTCCTCCGCATCCTTGCTCGCGATCTTCAGGCGAGACCGGGAATCGAAGGTCGCCTCGCCGTAGAGGACTTCCACCCCGGCGGCCTTAGTCAGCGTCTCGACGCCCTTGACGAGGCGATCCACCACGCCCTGCTTCCAGGTCTGGAGCTTCTTGACGTCGAGCTCGAGACCCTTGATCTTCACGCCCATCCGCTCGGCCTGCTGGACCTTGTGAACGAGACTGCCGACCGAGATGAGGGCCTTGGACGGGATGCAGCCGTAGTTGAGACACTCGCCCCCGAGGCGATCGCGCTCGATGAGGAGGGTGTCGACACCCAGCTGTCCCAGCCGGATGGCGGCGACGTACCCCCCCGGCCCGGCCCCGATGACGACCGCCTTGACCTTACGGGCCATTCCCCTCCGCTTCCAGGAGGTGGAGGAGGAGGACGCCCGGATCCTCCAGGTAACGAACCAGGGACTGGGTGAAAGCAGCCCCCACGTGGCCATCGATGATCCGATGGTCGAAGGAGACGCTCACGTTCATCATCTCCCGGATGACCACCTGGCCGTCCTGGACCATGGGGCGCTTGGCGATCTTGTGGACACCCAGGATCGCGAGCTGCGGGTGATGGATGATGGGCGTCGCGAGAACGCCACCGATGACCCCGAGGCTCGTGACCGTAAACGTCGCGTCGTGCACGTCCTCCAACGTCAACTTCCCGGCCCGGGCCCTCTCGGAGAGCTCGTCCACCTCCTTGGCTACCGTGAGGATGGACTTCTGGTCGACGTTCGGGACCACAGGAACCAGGAGGCCGGCGTCGGTCGCCGTGGCCACCCCGATGTTGTAGTACCGCTTGGTGAGAATTTCCTCGTTCTCCCAATCCACGGACCCGTTTAGGGTTGGATTTTCCTTCAAGGCCGCTACGAGAGCTTTGAGGATGAAAGGGAGGTAAGTGAGTCGCACCCCTCTCCCTTCCGCCCACGCCTTCACGCGCTTCCGAAGGGAGACCAACTCGGTGACATCTACCTCCTCCACGTACGTGAAGTGGGCGGCGGTGTTCTTCGATTGGAGCATCCGCTCCGAGATGGTGCGGCGAATGCCCCGAATCTTGACGCGCTCGACCAGCTCCTCAGGGGGCGCCGCGACATCTTCTACGACCGGTGCGGGCTCGGCCGGGGCCTCCTCGGCAGGTGGCTCTTCGACAAGTGCCTCCTCGGCCGCCTCCTCTTCGGCAGGCGCTTCCTCGGGGGGTACTTCCTCGGCCACCTCCGCCTCCGCGGGAGCCCCTCCCTCCGCAAAGGCCCGGACGTCGTCTTCCGAGATTCGGCCCCGGGCCCCCGTTCCCGTAACCTCCTGGATCTCGACGTCGAGTTCGCGAGCCAGGCGCCGAACCGCCGGGGTCGCCAGGATCTTCCCGGAGGGCGCCTTCTTCGTGGCTGGCTCCTCCTCCTTCTTCGCCTTCTTATCCTGTTCCTTCTCCTCGGCCGGCTTCTCTTCCACGGGCGGTTCCTCCTTCTTCGCCTTGCCTTTCGCTTTCCCCTTCTTCCCCTTCTCCCCTTTCGCGCCGATCACGACGATGGCGGTCCCCACATCGACGATGTCCCCCTCCTCCGCGAGGAGTTCCAGCACGGTCCCGGTGTAGGGACTGGGAATCTCGACGTTGACCTTCTCCGTGAGGACCTCCACGAGGGGGTCGTTCTCCTTAATGGCCTGACCTTCCTCCACGAGCCACTTGCCGATCTCCCCTTCCGTGAGGCCCTCGCCGATGTCCGGCATCTTGAATTCTTGCGCCATGGTGTGTCCCCTCAGAAGCTGTAGACCTTCTCGATCGCGTCCAGGATCCGGGCCGCGTCGGGCAAGTAGAGGTTTTCGTGGGTGTAGGGAAACGGCGTGTCCAAACCCGCCACGCGTAGGACCGGGGCCTCCAGGTACTCGATGGCCTTCTCGGCCAGGATGGCGGCGATCTCTGCCCCGTATCCCAGGAACTTGGTGGCCTCGTAGACGATCACGACTCGCCCGGTCTTCTGGACCGACTCAAGCACAGCATTGATGTCCAGAGGCACCAGGGTCCGGAGATCCACGATCTCGCAGGAGATGCCCAGCTCGTCGGCCTTTTCCGCCGCCCCGATGCACTGGGGGATCATGGCCCCGTAGGCGAACAGGGAGACGTCGGCCCCCTCGCGGATGACCTTCGCCTCGCCCAGCGGGACCGTGTAATCTCCCTCCGGGACCTCCTCCTTCCCCGCCCTGTAAATCCGCTTCGGCTCTAGGAAGATCACCGGATCGGGGTCCCGGATGGAAGCGAGGAGCAGGCCCTTCGTGTCGTTTGGCCCCGAGGGGATGACGACCTTGAGGCCAGGCGTGTGGGAGAAGTAGGTCTCCGTGGACTGGGAGTGGTAGTGGCCCCCCTTGATGCCACCGCCGTAGGGGGCACGGATGGTGATCTGACAAGGGTACTCGCCCCCGGACCGGTACCGGAACTTGGCCGCCTCGCTCACGATTTGGTCGAAGGCCGGATAGATGAAGTCCAGGAACTGGATTTCCGGGACGGGTCGGAGGCCGTAGAAGGCCATGCCGATGGAGGTGCCGATGATCCCGGACTCCGCGAGTGGTGTGTCAATCACGCGGTTCGGGCCGAACTCCTCGAAGAGGCCCTCCGTGCAGCGGAAGACCCCGCCATTCTTCCCGATGTCCTCCCCGAGAAGGATCACCCGGTCATCTCGCTGCATCTCCTCCAGCAGGGCGCTGTTGACGGCCTGGACGATGTTCATCTTGGGCATCTAAGACCTCTCCAGGAACTTGAGGAAGGCTTCCTTCTCCTCGGCGATGTGCCAGGGCATCTCCGCGTAGACGTCGTCGAAGAGGGTCTCGGGGGGCGGCGGGCCCCGTTCTTCTGCCCGGACGACGGCCTGATCCACCTGGGTCTCCGCCTCCTGCCGCACCTCGACCTCCATCTCCTCGTTCCAGATGCCCTTGGCCTTGAGGTACCGCTGGAACCGGACGATGGGGTCCCGCTTTCGCCACTTCTCCACCTCGGACTCGTCCCGATAGCGGGTCGGATCGTCGGAGGTGGTGTGTGGCCCCATGCGATAGGTCAGTGCCTCGATGAGGGTCGGCCCCTCCCCCGCCCGAGCCTTGTCGACGGCCCCCTTGGTGGCCTTGTACACCGCGAGGACGTCGTTGCCGTCGACCCGGACTCCTTCGAACCCGTAGGCCTGGGCCTTGATCGCGACCTCCGGGGTGCCCGTCTGGTCCTTGAAGGGCAGGGAGATGGCCCATTGGTTGTTCTTGCACACGAAGACGGTGTTCGCCTGGTACAATCCGGCGAAGTTCATGGCGACGTGGAAGTCGCCTTGCGAGGTCGCCCCATCCCCGAAGTATCCCAGCACGACGACTTTGTCCCCCTTCATGCGAGCCGCCCAGCCCAGGCCCGCGGCGATGGGGATCTGTGTCCCCACCGGGCTCGAGGTGGAGACGAAATTGGCCGCACGGCTGCTGAAGTGGTTCGGCATCTGCCGGCCCCTGCACAGGTCCTCTTCGTTCCCGTAGAGCTGGGCCACGACGTGTTCCAGCGGAAGACCCCGCAGGAGGGCGGCCCCCTACTCCCGATACGCGGGAACAACCCAGTCTTGGGGCTCGAGGGGGAAGCTGCTCCCGATCTGTACCGCCTCCTCGCCGTGGCTCGGCACGTAGAAGCCAATGCGGCCCTGTCGTTGGAGCGCCATGCCCCGCGTGTCCAGGGCCCGGGTGAGCATCATGTAGCGGTAGATCTTGAGAAGCTCCTCCTCCGAGAGCGGAGGCTCCTCACTCTCCTTGTACTTCCCGTCCAACCCGACGACCTGCAAGAGTTTGGCCACCGGCTCACCCCCCCACCGGAAGTTCCATGAGTGCCCCCTCGCGGAGGACGCCTTCGAGGAAGAACTCCCCCGCTCGGTAGGAACTCCGGACGAGGGGCCCGGCGGCCACGTAGAGGAAGCCCATCTCCTGCCCCCTCCGGCGGAAGTATTCGAAGGCCTCCGGGGGGACGTAGCGGGCCATCTCGATGTGGCGGGTGCTCGGGCGCAGGTATTGGCCCAAGGTGAGGACGTCCACGCCCACTTCGCGGAGGTCGCGCATGGCTTGAAGGACCTCGTCTTCCTCCTCCCCCAGCCCGAGCATGAGGGAGGACTTCGTGAACAGGGCCGGACGGATCTCCTTGGCCATCCGCAGCACGCGGAGGGTTTGCCCGTACCCCGCCCGCATGTCGCGAACGGGGTGGGTCAACCGCTCGACCGTTTCCTGGTTCTGGGCGAAGACGTCGGGACCTGCCTCCACGACGTTTCGGACCGCGTCCCGGTCGCCCTGAAAGTCGGGGACCAGGGCCTCCACGAGGATGCCTGGGTCGTGCGCCTTGATCGCCCGAATGGTGGCCGCGAAGTGCCCCGCGCCGCCGTCGGGCAGATCGTCCCGATCCACGGAGGTCAGGACCACATAGCGCCATCCGGTGCGTGTTACCGTGTCGG
>JBHHWA010000001.1:0-25487 GCA_046756285.1 Thermoplasmata archaeon | reverse complement strand
CGCCACCGTGGCACTCGCCGGGTATCCGAGCGTGGGGAAGAGTACCCTCCTGAACATCATCACCGAGGCCACGAGTCAGGTGGGGGAGTACGACTTCACGACGCTTCGGGCGGTACCGGGAATCCTCGCCCATCGAGGGGCCAGGATCCAACTTCTCGACCTCCCCGGCCTCACGGAGGGGGCCGCCCGCGGACGGGGACGTGGCCGGGAAGTCCTCTCACAGGTCCGCGTGGCCGACCTCCTGCTTCTCATGGTCGACGTCGAACGCCCGGATCCAGGCCCGCTCGTTCGCGAACTCTACGACGGAGGCCTACGCCTCAACGAGACCCCGCCTCGGGTCTCTGTCCGCAAGACGGACCGGGGAGGACTCAGCGTGGTGTTCTCCGTCCCGCAGACCGACCTGGACGAGGAGACCGTAAGCGCCGTCGCCCGTGAGTGGGGCCTCATCAACGGCGAAATCGCGCTGCAGGAGGACCTGAGTCTGGCGAGGCTCGTGGATCATCTGGCAGGCAATCGCGTTTACGTCCCGGGCCTGATCGTGCTAAACAAGATCGATCTCGTGGGGTCGGAGGTCGTCGCCGACATCCGCCTCAGGATGGAGGGTTGGACGACGGTGCCCGTCTCCGCGAAGGAGGAGGTCGGCATCGGCACGCTCATCGAGACCATCTACACGCGGCTCTCCTTCATCCGGGTGTACCTGAAGCCACGCGGCCAGAGGGATGCCTCAAAGGAACCGGTAATCCTCCGGGAAGGGGCCACAGTCGCGGACGTCTGCCAGCTCTTGCACGGGAATTTTGCAAAGCGGTTCAGGCATGCTCGCGTGTGGGGGTCGAGTGCGAGGTTTCCAGGCCAGACGACCGGCCTCGACCATACGCTCCGGGATGGCGATGTGATAACTATAGTAAACCGCGCCGCATAACGGCCTCCGAGGCCGCAGCATGCGTCAGAGTTTGGGGGTAATTGCCATCCTCCTTTCCCTCCTCGTCCTGCCGATCTCTGGGCTGGGAACCCATGACCCGGATCACAGCTACTACGTAAGCGGACGCCTGACGCACGAAAACGGCTCGCCGGCGTGCGGCGTAGCCATACGGGCGGGACCTGATCGGGACGGGAATTCCCCCTCAGGGTTCACCGACCACGAAGGGAGGTATCGCATCGAGCTCCACTTCCATGGTCCGAATGCCCCCCCTCCGAATGATGAAGGGGCGACCTTTCAGGTCCAGGTCCCGGGAACGGGGGTGACGAGGTCGAGCACGGTAACGGCGGGACCCGCTGACGACGCGTGGGGGGAGAGCCGGGTCGACCTCGTGGTTCCGGCCGGCACCGGAGGGGAGTGCGTGGCCCCCACCAACCCCTTGGCCCTAGCCGCTCTCTACGTGGGCATCCCCACTGCCGCCCTCGTAGGTTTTTCCATCGCGTACGTGAAAGTGGTCCGACCTTGGTGGAACCGCCGAGCCACGACCTCCACCCTGGCTTCCATCCCCGGCATCGGGAAGGGCCGGCTTCCGGAGCTCAGAGCCATGGGGATCCGGACCCCCGAGGAACTGGCGAGGGCACAGCCCGCGGAAGTCGCCCGAGAGACCTCCATCGGAAAGAAGGAGGCCAGGCGACTGATTCGCCGGGCTCGCGAAATGCAGGGGAAGGAGACAGGCGACTAGGGCCCCGTCTTCACGACCACTTGGCGTGATGCATTCGCGACAGCTCGTCGGCGAACGGCCTTAGATCCTTGGGAAGAGCCACCCCGGCAATCTCGTCTCGCAGGGCGAGGCCCCGCTCCTTCTTCTCTTTCCAGATGGAAGAATTGAAGTCCACCAAGGCCGGGGTCAGCGCCTGCAGATCGCTCCGCCACGCCTCCTGGGTCTCTGGCAGGGCCTCTCGATGGATGGAGCCGCCGTACATCGCCCGCCAGATGATGTCTGTGATGAAGGGGCAGAGGGGGGCCAGAAGGCGGAGGAGGTCGCGTAGGACCCGATGGAGGACGTACAGGGATGCCGGTTCTCCTTCGTAGGCCCGGTGCTTCACCATTTCGATGTAATGGGGTGCGAAGAGATTCCACAAGAAGTCCCGAACCCGGTTGGCAGGCACGAAGAAGTTGAAGTCCTCGTAGCCCCCGCGGGCCTCTTCGATGAGCGCGTTCAGCTCCGCGAGAATCCAACGCTCCGTGGGGGGGAGATCGTCCTCCTCGGCCTCCGGAAACGTCGAGATGAAGCGGGCCACGTTCCAGAGCTTCGTGAGGAACTTCTTGGCCCCTCCGATCCGCTCCTCGGAGACGCGGAAGTCCTCGCCCACGTTCGTCTCGCTCGCGGCCCAGAATCGGAAGGCGTCCACGCCGTGCTTCTCGAAGATGGGACCCGGTTCGACGACGTTCCCGAGGCTGTCGTGCATCGCCCGGCCGAGCTTGTCCAGTCCCATGCCATGGATGAACACGTGCTCGAAGGGCTTCTGGCCGAGGAGGCGGTAGCTCTTTAGCAGGGTGTAATACAACCAGTTCCGGACGATGTCCCGTCCCTGCGGGCGGAGGGAAGCGGGGAAGTGGGCCCGGAAGAAGGCGTCGTCCCGATCGTACAAGGTAGCTAGGAGGTTGCTGTTGCTGGAGTCCATCCACGTGTCGAAGACCCCCTCCTCCCCTTCAAAGGCGGTTCCCCCGCAGTGCGGGCAGGCCTCGAAGGGGGCCGGATCCTTCCACGGCCGGTAATAGGGGCCTGGCTCCGGGGCGAGGGCCTCGCCGCACCCCTCGCAGTACCAGAGGGGAATCTCCGTGTGGTAGTACCGCCGTCGACCGACCGGCCAGTCGATGGTGAGGGCGTTGATCCAGTCCAGCAGGAGTTGCCGATGCCGGTCGGGGTGAAACGCCATCTCACCGGCGAGGTTGCGGAGCTCGGGGAGGACGTCCAGCTGCCGCATGTACCAGTCTTCCGTCTGAACGAACTCGATGGCGTCCCCCGACCGCCCGCACACCGGGGTCTTGTGGGCGAGTTGCTCGACCTTCTCGACGACCCCTTCCCTCTCCATATCCACGGTGATGGCCTCGCGGGCCTCGGCGACGGTCATCCCCTGATAGGCCCCCGCCTCGGCGGTCATCCGCCCCTCCTCGTCGATGGCCGCCACGGGGGTCAGCTCGAGTTCCCGGAAGAGCTGGATGTCCGTCGTGTCACCGTAGGAACAGATCATGGCTGCGCCGGTTCCAAACTCGGGATCGGCGGCCGGGTGGGGGTGGACCTTGACCGACTTGCCGAGCGGCGGGACGAGGAGGGTCGACCCGTGAAGATCACTGTATCGCTCGTCGTCCGGGTGTACGACCACCGCATCGCATGCGAAGAGGAGTTCCGGGCGTGTGGTCGCAATCGTCACCGAAGGGCCGTCCTCCCCCTGGAACTCGATGTGCACGAGCTTCGAGGACCGGACCTCGTACTCGATGTCCGCTTCGGCCACGGCCGTGCGATCACCAGGGCAGTAAAACGTGGGCCGAAGGTCCCGGTAGAAGTAGCCTTGGTTGAAGAGCTGAATGAAGACGCCTTGGGACATGGCCCGATACTCAGGCGAGTCGGTTTCGTAGTAGTATTCGTCGAAGTCGGCGGAGAAACCGATGCGGTGGGCGGTCTTCAGGTAAACCTGCGACTGCCGATCCACCTCCCTCCGGCAGACGTCGATAAACTCCTGGCGATCCCATTCGTAGAGCGGCTTGTCGTACTTTCGCTCGACCGTCCGCTCGATGTTGATGCCGTTTCGATCCAGGCCAAAGGGAAAGAGGACCTCGTACCCCCGCATCCTCAGGCTCCGAGCAATCATGTCGATGAGGGAGTAGCTGGCCACCGCGCCGATGTGCCAGCTCATTCCCGACGGGTAGGGAGGGGGCGTGTCGATGGTGAAAATGGGCTTTCCGCTGTCTGCGTCGAAACGATAGAGGTCGGACTCCCACGTGTGAAGGAGTTCCTCTTCCCTCGTGGGCTCCCAGCGCTTGCCCTGCAGAGTGGGCTCGGCCATGGTTCTGCACTTCCATTCCCTCTTTCGATAAAAGCCCTGCGCGGTGCGTGCCAGGCCTGAGTCGACCAGGATGACGGCTTGCGGATGGTGCGGGCCAAGCTATTGTACCTAGCCTGCCATGATGCGAGCATGGCCCTCAGGCCCTCCTTCCGAGAGGACCAGGTTTCCATCATCCAGTCGTTCCTTCGCCACCATTGGGAGGAGAGCGGACGAGAGGGCTTCGTTCTGGGGATGAGCGGAGGGCTCGACTCCTCCGTCGTCGCCAGACTGTCGGCCGACGCCATCGGGGCCCCCAATGTGCTGGGGCTCGCGATGCCCCTGAAGGCCGATGACTCCGAGGATGAGCGAGACGCGGCGGAGTGGGCGGACCACCTCGGCATCGACTTTCGCGTAGTCGAAGTCGGGTCGATGGTGGAGAGCGTCCTCGGGCAACTCAACATTCCTGGGGATGACCGCATTGGTCAGGGGAATGTGCAGGCACGCCTCCGAATGATTACCCTCTATCAGATCGCCCATGCCGAAAATCGCCTCGTCATAGGGACCAGCAACAAATCCGAGGTCGCGAGTGGTTATTTCACCCTCTGGGGGGACGGGGGGTCCGACTTCGCCCCGCTTGGTGACCTCTACAAGACTCAGGTTCGGGAAATGGCGCGACATCTAGCTATCCCACACAACATCCTTGAGAAAGTCCCGTCGGCAGGTCTGTGGGAGGGGCAGACCGACGAGGGGGAGCTGGGCATCTCGTACGAGGACCTGGATCGGGTCCTTCTGGGCCTCGAACTGGAGATGCCCCTCGAGGAAATTGCGACCCGAACCGGCCTGTCGATGAAGAAAGTGAGGGAAACAGAGGCCCTGGTCCGTCGCTCCATTCACAAGCGAAAGATGCCCCTCATTCCCAAGGTGGGTATCCGCACCTTCGGCCTCGACTGGCGCGAGTAATTCCCGCCGAGGCCAGTACCGCCAGACCCTCCAGAAAAGTTGTTCGGCAGCCGTCGAAACAAAGCCTTTTGTAGAGACGCGGGTTATGCCGTCGGTCCAAGGGGGCGGACCTTTTGGGGGAGCCGCCTTCTCAGGGGAGTCCTTCATGGAAGGGAACATCTTCCAACCCTACCTTCGCACGACATCCATCTTCCGGGAGAACAGGGACGTCCTCCGCCCTTCCTACATTCCCGACAGCCTCCCGCATCGGGAGCGGCAGATCAACCAGCTGGCTTCCGTTCTGGCCACGGCCCTCCGGGGGGAGATGCCCTCCAACGTGATGATCTTCGGGAAGACGGGGACGGGGAAGACGGCCGTCGTGAAGTACGTGGGGAACGAGTTCCGGCGGGCCGACATCGAGGACCGGGTGGAGTACTTCTACATCAACTGCGAGATCGTGGACACCCCCTACGGGGTCTTCCAGAACGTGGGAAACCGGTTCATCCAGGACTTCGACGAGCGCATCCCTTTCACCGGTCTCTCCACGGAGCGGGTGTACAACCTCCTCCGCGGGAAGATTGACGAGGCGCCGCGGGTCGTCGTCATCTGCTTGGACGAGATCGACAAGCTGGTCTACAAGAGCGGCGACGACGTGTTGTACCACCTTACGAAGATCAACGACGACCTGGATCGGGCCAAGGTCAGCCTCATTGGGATCTCGAACGACCTGAAGTTCACGGAGTTTCTCGACCCGCGCGTGAAGAGCCGGCTCAGCGACGAGAAGATGGTCTTCCCGCCTTACAACGCCAAGGAGCTCGGTGACATCCTCGAGCAGCGGGCGCAACTCGCCTTCGACCCTGGCGTCATCGAGAACGGGGTCATCCCCCTCATCGCGGCTCTGGCGGCCCAGGAGCATGGGGACGCCCGGCGGGCCCTGGACCTCCTCCGAGTCGCCGGCGAACTGACGGACCGCAAGGGTCGAAGCCGCATCACGGAGGCCCTGGTCCAGCGCGCGAAGAACAAGATCGAGCTCGACCTGGTCATCGAGGCCGTGCGCTCCCTGCCCACCCACTCGAAGCTCATCCTCCTGGGCATCATCCTACAGCAGGAGGTGGGCATCGTGAAGCTCACGACGGGAGAGGTTTACGACACCTACTCGCAGCTCTGCAAGCGGGCCGGCCTCAGCCCGCTAACCCAGCGACGGGTGACGGACCTCATCTCGGAGCTGGACATGTTGGGGCTCATCAACGCCAAGGTCAAGTCCTTCGGACGTGGTGGGCGGACGAAGGAGATTCAATCCAGCGTCTCGGCGCCGGACGTGAAGCGAATCCTCTCCCGCGACGACGTGCTGATGGAGCTGCGCAGCTATCGGCCCAAGGTCCAGACGACCCTCATTTAGCCGACGGATCCTCCCCTTCCTCCGGCGGCCCCTCCTCCCCATGCGGGTTCGCGTCCGGCTCGCCCTCCCCGGGGTTGTCCGACTCGGCCTCTTTCCGGCGGGCAGCCAAGAGGGAGAGCCCGACATCGAGGCCAATGGGACCGGCGATGAGGAGAATTAGGGAGACGGTCAGGGCCGTCCAGCTGTTGGCGGGGGCCTCGGAATCGCCCCACACGAAGGGGCCTGCGAAGGTGAGCTTCAGGAGACCGAACCACGGGAGCTCTCCCCGCGCGCGCCCAAGGACGAGACCCTGGAAGACGAGGTCATCGTCGAAGGTGGGGGCGTTTCTATCCCCCATCGTGACGTATCCTTCGCAGGAAGCAGGACAGTCCTGGGGGTCCCGGTCGCCGTAGAAGTCGTCGATCCGGAGGGTCAGATCGCGTTCGCGGAAACCGACGCCCATCAGGACCACGGAATCGCCCGGGCCGAGACCGAACGGGGTGGCCGCGCTGGAGTCCCAGTCAATACCCCGCTCCAGGGATTCGAGGGTAGGAATGTCGAAGCCCATGGCCGTCTCGTTCCAGGCCAGGAAGACCAAGGCCCGATGAATGATCCACCTCCCCTCCGGGGCCCTGGGATCGGGATCCTGGAAAACGATCACATCCCCGAAGTCGCCGTAGGTCGTATAGCCGGCGGCGCGGCCCTGCACGTAGGTGGCGATGTCCTGCCGGAGGGGGGCCGTCTGGACGATCACGATGTCCCCCGTGTCCACCACGCCGATGAAGCTCTCCGTGTTGCTGTGCTGCATGCTGCCGCTCTCCACCACGACCATGGGGGGCCAGGTGCGGGCGAAAGCGAAGAGGGCGGCAAAGACGATGGCCACGAGGAGGAAGGCCACGGCTAGGTCCCGCAGGAAGCTGACAAGAGAGGGTGGGAGACGGCGTGCCTCCTCCTTGGGCATTGCTCGTCATAGCGGGCACTGGCCTCTTAAAACTTCTTTACTGGCATCGGTCCCTTCACCGCCCCATAGCACCAAACGGGGGACTTGGAGGAGTAGGCTCCCGAGCACCCTGGCTATCTTCATCGATAATCCCGCGGGAACGATTAAATAAGCTGGCCAGCGCAAACAAGCCTCCTTCCTGGGAGGAGCTCGAGTGCTGCCGCGGAGACCTCTGGACCATCGTGGAGTCTCAGAGGTCATTGGAACCATTCTCATCCTCCTGATCACGGTCGTCATCTTCTCCACCATCGTTCTCTGGGTCTTCACCCTCCCCGCGCCCCGGGCCGCGGGGAATGCCGGCATCGATGGCGGCCTCGAGGGGCGGTACGTGGCCGGATCCTGGGCCGGGGCCTACGTCAACCTCACGCACCTTGGCGGGGATGATCTGCTGGATCCAAACACTCGTGTCTACCTCACCATCGACGGGACTACGCACACGCTCAAGACCCAAGGAAGTCACTTTGACGGCGTGAGCGTAAAGCCGTACGGCGTCGATGGTCCCGACGTCCACTGGAATATCGGGGAGACGTGGACCTACGAGAACGAGACGATCCCCATCACCGCGGAGGTCGGCGTTTTGGTCGCGGACGTGGTCCGCGGAACGGTCGTCTGGGACCAAATCCTCTTGGGCGAGGGCGGGGAGCACCTGCCCGTCTTCCTGGAGAAGTGGTTCGATTCAGAGCCTTCGACGCTGAGCCGCGATCCCGTGGCCGTGGACGACACCTTCGCGATCTACGCCCGGGTCGGGGACCCCGATGGGGACCTCAATCCGGCCTCCGTTTGGGGGTACCTGACCTTCGGATTCGGCGGGCCGCTTGGCTACGTGCAGCTGCTGGACAACGGGGATCCCAACATCGGAGACGCCCTGGCCGGAGATGGAGTCTTCAGTCGTTCACTGAGTTTCGCCGCCATGCTGAGCTGGGATGGGGGGATCATCATCCTTAACGCCACGGACCAGGGCGGCCGCGAAGCGCAGACGCGCCTCACTCTCCGGGTCGTGGACACCGGGAGCATCCCAGACCCCGCGGGGCCCGTGGCCCTGACCTTCGCCTCGAGTGTCCAGCGCTTCGACATTTATGAGGAGTCGGACTGGAATGCCAACCGCTGGAATGCCACGAGCACGCGAACCTTCGTCAAGGGACAAACGGTGGTGGTTGTCGTGGCGAGCCAGACCCTACGGGACTTGGATTTCAAGAACGACTTCTTCATGCACGATCCCTCGGTGGTCCCGCTCACCCCCCTCGTGTATAGTGACCCGCCGTATAACGAGCCCGTGGGGGAGACGACCACCCCCTCCAGCACGAAGGCGTTCTCTTTCGTGGAGTTCGTGGGCGACTACTACGTGTACGAGCACCGGTTCAGCACCACATCGGCGGACGCCGGGTTCGACGGGGTCCAGCTGGCCTACGGGCAGTACCCCCTGACCATCGAGCTGAAGTCCTCCATCGCGGGCCCTCCTCTGAACCGGTTTGCGACCACAGACACCATCACCGTCACGGACGACGCGGGTGGCTCTCCCGACTATCCCCGACTCACGTTCTACAAGGACGCGGGCTACACCCAACAAGCGACGAGCTTCAACTACACGGACGTGATGTACGTGAAGGTCACCGTTCGGGAGACAGACCTGTCCGTGAGCGCCGGAGACGTGTTCGTCTCCGACTACTTCGGCGGCGTTCAGATCTGGGCGACCCCAGGTGTCGATCCCATCGGCCCACTGTCCATCCTGGACATCCGGAACTACACGTTCTCTGTAGACCTCTCGAACAACAACGCGGATGCATGGTTGCCGGGAATCAACTCCTACGGGTTCCGTATCAAGGAGATTCGAGATGGCAACGAGGTGTACGCCCTCGCGGCTCAGGTGACGGTCCAGGGTCCGCGTTGGAAGCTGGACGTCGTCACCGCCAACGAGGAGTTCGGCCACCCCATCTTCGACCAGAAGTGGTATGCCCTCTTCTTCGAGAACATCCCCCCATGGGCGGTCTATCTCATCGAGTACCATCAGTCCACGCCCATGGATCCGGACCCGCCCTGGGGCCGCGGGCCGTTCCACGACATCACCTTGGCCGATATGGACGAGGATGGGGACCTGGACGCCGTCACTGCCGCCGAAGTGGCCCCCCTCTTCTGGTACAGAAACTTGGACGGAGCGGGTAACTTCTGGCAGCGCATACAGATTGACGACCAGGGCGTGGCCTTATGGACCGTCGACGCGGGCCGCATCGACCGGGATACGGACAACGACGTGGTGACGGGCAATGTCCTCGGCCAGATCTATGCCTACTATAACACGGGGGTCTGGAGCCGCACCCTCGTGGCGGATCTCGGCAGTGAGGTCGTGGAGATCAAGCTGGCGGACGTCACGGGCGACGGGTTCAACGACATCGTGGCGGGGATGAAGAGTGGTTTCCTCCGAATCTACGAGAACGACGGCCTCGGTGACTTCCCGACCTCCCAGGCCTTCGGGGTGGGAGCGGAAATCAAGGACCTGACGGTGGCCGACGTGGACGGCGACGGGCACAATGACATCGTGCTGGCCAGAGGCTCCGATGCCATCGTCGCCTACGGCCCCGGTTGGGGTTCCTCTGCGAGACTATCGGCGGGGTCCCTCGTCCTCGCCGTGGACGTGGGCCATATCGACGGCGACGAGACTCTGGACGTGGTCACGGGCAATGAACTGGGCTTCGTCCATTGGTTTGCCAACGACGGCTCCTGGGACCGCACGGCGATCAACCAAGTCCCTTCGGCGGACAAGGTCTATACCCTACGGGTCGGGGACATCGACGGGGACTTCTGGGACGACGTCCTTGTCGGCACCGAGACGGGAGATATCCTCTGGTATCGCCACGATAAGGGGATCTCCTGGTCCACCCAGTGGATCGCTGATCTCGGCAAGAACATCAACTCGCTGGATATCGGCGACGTGGACCGAGGGATCGCCATTCGGCGGTCCGAGCCGCCCTAACAAGCACTTCTCGGAGTGGAGGCCCTCCCCCGCATACGGCCCTCCTCCTCCCTGGGCATTTGGTTCGTGATACCAAGTCCTCGCCACCTGAAGTTCTTGACTGGCACTCCTCCCCAGGTCGCCCCGGGGGAACGCAGAAGAGCCATCGGATACGCCGCTCCGGAGGGTTGTGGCTATCTTCATCGATAATCCCGCGGGAACGATTAAATAAGCTGGCCAGCGCAAACAAGCCTCCTTCCTGGGAGGAGCTCGAGTGCTGCCGCGGAGACCTCTGGACCATCGTGGAGTCTCAGAGGTCATTGGAACCATTCTCATCCTCCTGATCACGGTCGTCATCTTCTCCACCATCGTTCTCTGGGTCTTCACCCTCCCCGCGCCCCGGGCCGCGGGGAATGCCGGCATCGATGGCGGCCTCGAGGGGCGGTACGTGGCCGGATCCTGGGCCGGCGCCTACGTCAACCTGACCCACCTCGGGGGCGACGACCTGCTCGATACGAACACGCGGGTCTACCTCACCATCGACGGGACCACTCATACGCTCAAGACGCAGGGCAATCACTTCGACGGGGTGAGCGTGAAGCCCTACGGCGTTGATGGCCCCGACATCCACTGGAATATCGGGGAGACGTGGTTTTACGAGAACGAGACCATCAACCGTACCGCCCAGGTGTCGGTTTTGGTCGTGGACGTCGTCCGTGGGACGGTCATTTGGGACCAGATCCTCCTGGGCGAGGGCGGGGAGCGCCTGCCCGTCTTCCTGGAGAAGTGGGTTGACTCGGAGCCCTCGACCCCGAGCCGCGACCCCGTGGGCGTGGACGATACCTTTGCGATCTACGCCCGCGTCGGGGACCCGGATGGGGACCTGGACGCGGCCTCCGTCTGGGGCTACATCACCTTCGGGTTCGGCGCCCCCCTTGGCTACGTCCAGCTCCTGGACAACGGGGACCCGAACGTCGGAGACGCCCTCGCGGGAGATGGGGTCTTCAGTCGGGCCCTGAGCTTCGCCGCGCTGCAGACCTGGGATGGGGGCATCATCATTCTCAACGCCACGGACCAGGGCGGCCGCGAAGCGCAGACGCGCCTCATCTTCGAGGTCCTGAACTTGGGCGGGGGACTCCCCTTCAAGGGCCCCGAGGGCCTGGCCCTCGAGAGCGACCTCCAGCTGTATGACATCTTCAACGCGACGGAGTGGGACACCAACGGCTACAACGCCAACGGAACCCGAACCTTCCGGAAGGGAGAGACCGTCGTCATCGTCGTGGCCAGCCAGAAGCTGAAGAACGCCGATCTCCAAAACGACGTGTTCCTCTATTCCCCCTCGGGGCTCCCCCAGAGGCCGGAGGTCTACAGCTTCGCCCCATACAACGATCCCGTGACACAGACCTCCCTTCCCTCCAGCACGCGAGCCTTCACCTTCCTCGGCTTCGTGGGAGGCTTCTACGTTTACGAGCACCGCTTCAGCACGAACTCCAGTGCGTACGGATGGGATGGCGTCCAGCTGGTCGTTGGGCCGCACTCCGTGTCGATGGAGATCCGGGCCAACAACGTACCTCCCCCCAACAACCGGTTCGCCACCGTTGATTCCATCCTGGTGACGGAACAGAATGGCAGCGCGCCCGACTATCCGAAGGTCGAGTTCTTCGCGGACGCGGCCCACACGCAGCCAACGAACACATTCAACACGACAGACAGAATGTACGTCCGAGTCACGGTCCGGGACACGGACGCCGGCTTCATCTTTGGCGACGTGGTCATCTCGGACTATGAGAGTGGTGTCCAGGTCTGGGCCACGCCCGGCAACGACCCCGTGAGCCCGGGCGCGGTCAACGACACCCGTTCCTACCGTTTCAACGTCGACCTCTCGACCACGAACCTGGATCCCTGGCTCTTCGGGACCAACGCCTACGGCTTCCGCATCAAGCGCATCGCCGACTTCAACGAGGAGTACGCGCTCACTGCCCAGGTCATCGTCCGTGGGGCCCGCTGGGATCTGGACGCCATCGCGGCCCTGAACGAAGTCACGTTCTTCCTCTTCGGCAACGACGAGACCTGGTACGCCACGTTCTACGAGAATGACGGGGCCTGGAGTCGGACCGTCATGGAGTCCTTCCGGAGAGACTGCTTCCTCTGGTTCTGCGGGGGCAGCCCGCCCTTCGGGGGCGGAGACTTCCTGGATGTGGCCCTCGGAGACTTGGATGAGGACAGCGACCTGGATGCGGTCTTCGGACTCGAGGTCGGGCGTGTCCTCTGGTATCGGAACACCTTGGGCGATGGGAGCCAATGGACCCGCTTCGAAATCGACAACCTGGCGGACAGCGTGGAGGCGGTAGCGATCGGGCTCATCGATCGGGACTCCGACAACGACATCGTGATCGGGACCAGCGCCGGGGAGATTTGGACCTACTCCAACGACGGCGACTGGACCCCGAGCCTCGTCGCCAACCTGGGACCGGGCATCAACGTGGTCAAGCTCGCCGACGTCTACCCTGCGGGAGGCGACGGATTCAACGACATCGTCGCGGGGACGGACGGCGGGGACGTCATCATCTACCGTAACAACGGGTTTGGCGTCTTTGGCACACAACTGACGGCCGACTACACGCTCGAAACGGACATGCCGGTGTTTGGGAACATCACCGGGACCGTCGCGGACACGCGTGTGTCGGACAACACGTACGAGGCCATCGAGGAGGTCCTCGGCCCGGGCGAGGTGTGGGACTTTTACGTCCCCGTTAACGAGATCCTCTCCGAGTTCGACGTCGTCTTCTCTGGGAGCTACCTGGACACGTACGCGGATGACGGCGTGTACGAGGAGCTGCAGGAGGAGTTCTACGACGCGTTTTGGTGGTTCGAGGACGACCTTTACCTCATGCGGAACAGCACGGGGGGCGCCGAACCAGGGCACCAGTACGTCATGGGGAATGTCGCGCCCCTCGGCCCGACCGATCGGGCGTTCCTCGTCGTCAGCGGCTTCATTAGCGAGGGGGATGGATCGGAAGCCTTCGAGATTGGTTACAAGGTCGGGGCCGGCGGTGTTTCGGTCTTGGGCACCCTAACGGAAACCACGGAGACACTGAAGATCTATGACCTGAGCGCCGCCGGATTTGGCGGTGGTGACCTTTACATCGTGTTCCAAGACACAGACATGTCCAACCTGGATTCGGCCACAGACAGCATGGCCTCCCGGATCTCTCTCGACCAGGTCGTAGTCGTGGTTATCGGCCTGCAGGGCACGACGAGCCGTTTGGAGCATCAGTGGCGGTCCTTCCCCGTGGGCGCGGGTGGGGACGCATACAAGCTCTTCGTGGAGGCCCACCACACCCTCAACAGCGAATTCGACGATTTCGTCGTCGAGGGCTCTCTCGCCCCGGCCGGGCCGTGGTCTACGCTCATCACCGTGACGAAGACCGTGGATGACAACGAGTACCAGACGGCGAATCTCCCGACAATCATTGGAGGCGCGCCTCTCTACCTGCGGGTGCGGGACACGAACCGGGATCCGAACGCCACGGACCTGGACGCCGTCTACGTGGACCACATCTTCGTGCGGCGCTTCATTACGCTCCCTGACGAAGAGGTGATCCACGTCGGTCCCCAGGTGGAGGACCTCGCCGTGGCTGACATGGACGGCGATGGAGACAACGACATCGTGGTCGCGGCGGGCAGCACGGCCCGTGTCTTATACGCCCCTGCCTGGGGTTCCGTCAGCTTGGCGGCCACGGGCAGGGTCAACGCCGTCGACGTCGGCTTCTTAGACGCCGACTCCACCTACGACATCGCGGCAGGGACCCAAGACAACCGGGTCTACTGGTGGGCCAACGACGGCACCTGGACCCGCACGCTCATTCACACGAACCAAGACGACGTGCGCAGCCTCCGCGTGGCCGACATCGATGGGGACTACTGGGACGACATCGTTATCGCCACGGAGGATGGGTACATCCGCTGGTATCGCCATGATAAAGGGGTCGTCTGGAAGATCATCGTGATCGAGCAACTCGGAACTCGGATCTATAGCATCGACGTCGGGGACGTGGATCGCGGCATAGTTATCGATCCCTCCGCCTAAGCTTGGCGACCCCACGGGGTGTCTCTTTTCGCCTCACAGATCCAGAACGGTCACGTCCTTCCGAACGGGAAAGGCCACGTTGTGGATCGGAATTGCGCGTTCCCGGTCAAAGTTCTCCAGGGTCGTCTGGCCTGTCTGGAGCTCGGCGAAGGGGATGCCCAAATGGGCATGGCCGTGAATGACGAGATCGGGTCGATGGCGCAGGAGAACCTGCTCCATTCGCTTGGATCCCAGCTGGTCCCAATAGCTCTCCCCCTCCCCGACGAGGGTGCGGTAGGTGGGGGCGTAGTGCGTAAGGAGAATCCGAAACCCGTCCTCCTCCAGAAGGTGATCGAGTGCCTGGAGCCTTCGGGTATACTCTCCGGTGATCTGCGGGAGGTTCGTGCGTTGCCACCACGTGGGCCGATCGAGCACGCCCGTGCTCCCCACGACCCGGATTGTACGGTCCGCGACCCCCAGGGTCTGCGCCTCCTCCTCCAGAAAGGCGATGGGGTAGGCCATCCGGTACTCCGCGTGGGAGTCGGACCACTCGTGGTTGCCGAACACGGCGAGGATTGGGGCGGTCCCGACCTCCTCGAAGGCCTCCAGCACGTGGCCGTATAGGTCCACGTCGTTGCGCTGGGTGATGTCGCCTGCGAGGAGGATTAGGTCCGCAGCCGGGGCTTCGCGAAGGGACGCCCGCAAGGCGTCCAGGTGTTCCTTCCCGTGGATGTCGCCGACGGCGAGGATCCGCATGCGAATCGCCGTAGCGGGCGGGCCTAGAAGGGCATTTCCCTCGGACCTTCAGAAGGCCTGGGCGAAGGCCTCCCCGGTCTGGAGGTCCACAGTAGGGACCATCCCCGGCTTGGGCGTGATGTTGTGCATCCGCTGGAAGGCGGTCTGCGCCTGCCAGGTCGAGGCGTTAAGGAGGCGGATGCCCCGGTACTCCCCGATCCCGAACCCGTGGACGTGGCCCGTGGCGAAGACAGAGGGGGGAGGGTCGACGATCAGGTGGTCGGCTCGTTCCGGCGCCAGCGGCGTCTTGCCCCCGTATGAGGGGGCCAGGTGGCGCCGCTTCAGCATCTCCACCATCCCTGCCAGAGGACGGTCGTAGGTGACGCCCGGGATGCTCGTCACCAGGTCGTCCATGCTCTTGCCGTGATAGCAGAGCACGTCGACGCCGTGGAGGCGGAGGAGGGCCGGATTGCCGACGAACAGGACCCCGTCGGGGAAGGCTTTCTGGATTGCCTCAGACAGCGCGGGCTGGGGCTCGGCAGGACGCGTCGCGTCGTGATTGCCCGGGAGAACGATCACCTGCAGGTCGTCCGGGAGGGCGCCCAGCATGTCGGCGACCTCCTCGTACTGCCGGTACACGTCATCCACGGCCAGGTCCTCGTCTTGTCGCGGGTAGACCCCGATGCCATCGACGACGTCGCCCACGACGACGAGGTACTTGATCCGGGAGGCCTCCTCGGTCTCCAACCAGCGGACGAATCGGTCCCACTTGTCCCGGAGGAACAGGCGGCTTCCCACGTGGATGTCGGAGATGAAGGCGGCACTGACAGCCTCGTCCGCCCCGCGGAAGGCGTGGGAGGCGGGTATGTCCGGCCGCACGATCTCTTCGGCGAGAAGGATGCCGTCCTTCCAGGGGCGACCCACGACCCCGAGGACCTCGTCAGGCACGGGGGCGCCGTCGACACCGGGACCCTCGCTCGGGACCAAGACCTGACAGGACGCCTCCTGGTCCTCGATGAGGAGCAGGTAGTTCCCCGTCCGGGTCCGCTTCACGGACTGGACGATGCCGATCACGCGGACCTCCCGGGCCATGCGGAGGGCGCGGCTGATGGACACGGCCCCCACGAGTTCCCGCCTCCCCCGCAGGAGAGAGGAGAGGGCCTTGTACCGGTGGTCGAAGTAGCGGGAGAAGTCCCGCATCTCTCCGGTGCATGTGGAGCGGCCGGTGATGTCTTGGAGGACGACCACGTCGGGATCGTGGTCCTCCCGGCGGGTCCCGGATCGGTCGCGTCGCATACGGGCCGCAACGGGCGCGGAGGCGGGCGTGGCCTGAGACTCAGGAAGCACCGGGTTCAGGGCCCGGATCTCCTCCAGCGTGAGGACCAGGGGGCGAGGGTTCACCGCGTCTAGGATGGCTAGCAGGCTATCGACGGGGTGGGCGCGCCCCGCGAGGTAGTCCGCCAACTCGGGTTCCAGGAGGACGCCCGACTCCATGGCGAGTGAGAGAAGGTCCTCCCGCATTCCGCCCCGGATGGAAGGGCGTGTTAAAGAAGGTTCGCGACGCGTCAACCTTTAGCCGGTCGGCGGATGGGGAAGCGTGCACGAGGCGCTCGTGGAAACGCCCTGCCGGGCGACGGAGACCACCGGGAAGGTGCAGCAGGCCGTGCTCAACATCTTCCCCGGGGCGCAACTCACCGTCGGGGAACGAATCACGGGGAGGGCAGGGTCCCTCGATCGACTCGCCGAGCTCCTCCAGCGGCAGCACATACGGGACTCCGCTCGGGAACTGTTGACCGGATCCATTCAAGGGAATCGCCTGGTCTTCTATCTGAACAAGCAGGCGGCCTACGCTGGACGGGTGTCCTTCTCCGCCCACGCCCCCTTAGGCGACATCTGCGTGACGGTGGTCTCGGATGATCTCCAAGGCCTAGTCGAGAACCTCGCTCCCTCCCCGATCCGGCCCGGGGGTCGAAATCCTCGTCCCGCACTGTGAACAGACCAGGGCTCCGTCCTGGTACTCGGCCTCATGGCCGCCGCACTCGGGGCAGGTGACCGGGAAGAGGAGGAGCTCGCCCCCCGGGTTGGTCGGGCGCGGGTTCGACCGCGGGGCGGGGGCGGGCCGTCGGCGGGGCCTGGGAAAGGGGCGCAGCAGGAAACCCCCCACCCGCTTCGTGTAGTACGCAAAGAAGCCGGCACCGAAGGCGACAAGCGCCCAGTACAGCAGCCCCACAAAGAGCGCCGACCCGAGGCTTGCCACTGCCACGCCGCCCAGAACGCCGAGAGAGTTGATGGAGAAGTGAAAGAGGATGGAGGCCACGATGCCGTAGCGCAGAAAAAGATAGCCCATGGCCAGGCCCGATACGAAGGCGAGCACGAACCGCCAGGCGCCCGATCCCGGCACGTGGAGGTAGCCGAAGATGATCGCGGAGACGAAGACAAGGGCCGCCCCGACGATGATCGCGGACCGAGGCGAGCCCTCGCGTACGTGCCCGCCGAGGAGGTACTTGAAGGGCCCTGCGAGGTAGCGACCTCGGCCCTCCCCCTGCACACGCTGGCCGGAGACCACATCGGAGAGGCGGGTGACCATGGAGGCGAGGACCATGGGGAGCCCGATGAGAAGGACACGGAATGCCAGCTCCTCCCAAACGGTGGCGTTCACCACGATGTAGAGGAAATACCACTCTGGATCGATTTGAGGGACCTCCGGGACGACGCCCAAGAGGGGCAGAATGATCAGGAGATAGACGGTGTCGAAGAAGAGAATGGCCATGAAGACCTGTCCCACGGCCACGATGGGGCTGCGGGAGGCGAGCTTCTCGTCGACACGCTCCGGCGGCAGACGGATGTCGCGGTAGGTCCGCCTGGCGTAGAAGAGAGCCAGATAGAGGACAATCCCGAAGATCACGGTGAGTACGATGAAGAACCAGGTCAGGAGGCCCGTCCCGCCTAGCCTGATGACCTCCAGAAAGTTCGGGTTCAGCGGATTGATCCAGAAGAAGAAGCCCCTGCAATCCAGCCCCTCAGGGCACGTGCCTCCGATGATGCCGTCCACAATGAGGGGGCTAATCCATAGGAGGGCGGCAAGACTGATGGCGAGGTAGACCAGAAACAGGATGAGGGCGATGAGCCAGATGACCCCCAGAGCGGTCCGAAGCGCCGAGACTTGCGCGGGGCGGCCACGCACGGCAATTCCCAGGAGGTCCTCCGATAAAAAGGGGTACATCCAGGGATTCAGGCCTGAGAACGGGAGGAGGTTTCGAGGCCAGGTACGGACTCGCGACTACGTTCCCCCGAAGAGGAGGCCCACCCCCTCCGCGGCGTCCTCCTCCTCCTTCCGAAGGCGGGCCGTCAGCGGCGCGGCCTCGTCCTCCGCCAGCCGCTCTGCGGCCTCTTCCGCGAGGGTCTCAAAACGTTCGATGGCCGCCGCGTCCCCCTGGATGAACACGAGGGTCCCGTCCCGTTCCATGCCCAAGGAGCGCGCATCGCGCAACGTCACGCTCTGACGGCTGATGAGGTCGTCCTCCAAGATCTCGCGACTTCGCGAGGCGGCCTCCTTCGGGAACAGAAACACGGCGTCCATGGCCCTCGAGCCTAGCCGGCAATCTGTAAAGGGTTTTCCTGTCGGCGAGCGTGTGGGTTGGAGAAGATGGCGGGGCCCTTGGCCACACCTGATAACCACCACGAAAGCTTTTTGCGCAGCGGCCAGGCATAATTCGCCGTCCCCATGTTCGACGAGAGGAATCTGGGTGAGACCCAAATTCTGGCGGCCCTCATCGGCGTCTCGGAGATGGTGAGCAACCTCTCCGATCTCTCGGAGGTGCTTCGGACGGTCGTGCGCATCTCCCCGCAGCTCGTGAAGGTGGACCGGGCCGCGGTTTTCCTCGACGATCCCCGGAATCAGCTCCTGATCCCGGCGGTGGCCTACTGCCCGCGGGACGCCTTTGCCCAGGTCCTCATGGACCGCCAGCTCAGCCACGCCGAGGTCCCCAAACTCGTGAACAAGGTGATCACCCAGAAGCTCCCCTCCGTCGTCCGGGACCTGCCCCAGGAGGACCTCCTTCCCCAGAAGATTATCCGAGCCTGGCAACTCAAGTCCATGCTGATCGTCCCCCTGGTGTACAAGGGGAAGGCCGTCGGGCTGATGACCCTGGATAGCACCACGTCCCGCCACTACTTCACCAGCAAGGAAATCAACGTGGTCAGTGGCATCGGCAACCAGATGGCCACGGCCGTGGAGAACGCACGGCTCCAGGATGAGTCCCATCGCGCCTTTCGAAAGTTGGAGGACCTGGCGGAGAGCCTTGCCGACGCGGCCATCAAGGTGGACGGCGAAATGCGGGTCCGCGGGCTGTCTCCACCGAGCGCGAAGTTCCTCGGGTGGAAGGAGGACCAGCTCCATGGGAAGCCCTGGGCCCGGGTCCTGAAGGCCAAGGATGACCGTGGTCGTCTGCTCGCGGAGATGGACTTCGTGGGCAAGAAGCCCCTCGTGAACGGAGAGATGTCGGAGGGGTTGAAGGCCTTCTTCACGAAGGCCAGCGGGACGAAGGTGTACTGTCACATTCGTGCCTTGGCCCTTCGTGGTCGCGGGGAGCAACCGTCTCGGCTCTACTTCGTGTTCAAGAAGGCAGCGATTCCCAAGAAGAGGACCGCGACGCCGAAGAAGAAGGCGGTCAGTCCCAAGAAGAAGGTGGTGAGTCCGAGGAAGAGACAACCGCCCAAGGGAGGGAAGAAGGGGAGACGGCCCAAGGCCTCCGCCGCGAAGCGCAGGTCGAAGGTCGCCTCGGGCCCCCGCTGAGGTCTACTCCTTTCGTTCCTCGACGAGCTCCACCATCTCCCCCCGCTCCCGCAATTTGCGGAGCTCTAAGGCGTCGATGATGGGAACCCCGCGCAGGCTGATCTTCTCCCGCCGGGACACGAAGATGATGGGTTCCTTCTCCACCACCTTGGACAGGTTGGCCACGACCTCCGCCTTCCGACGAAGGGCACGCTCCTGCCTATCCATCCCAGCGAGGAAGAGAATCGCCTCGTCCTTCGTGATGGCGTCGAAGGGGGATCGCTGGGTGAGGAAGACGTCGTACCCCAACTTGGTGAGAAGACCTCGGATCATCCCGTGAAAGTCCTTTGCGGGCGAGGGACGGCGGGATCGGCCGGCCGCCTCGTCCGGCGAGCCGAAGGGGTCCAGGGGAAGCACGAGGGGCTCGTTGAGGAACTCCTCCAGGCGGGACGCCGCTTCGACCGTGGCGCTCATGCCGTCCAGGTACATCTGAATCGTGCGTCGGGAGACATGGGCCACCTCGGCCATCTGCCCCAGGGAGATGCCCACCTCCTCCCGGACCCGACGCAGGACGTCGGAGTTGAGGCGAACGTAGAGACCGCCAGGAGCCGAGAAGATGAAGGGAGGGACGCCCTCCTCCAGGAACTCCTGGAGCGTCTTGGGGGTGGCGATCGGGATGCCGAAGCGCGAGTAGACAACGCCCTGTTCGAGGGCCCCGCTGCTGCTCTTCAGGCCCACGAGAAGGGTGGCGGCGTCGAGGCTGTAGGCGATGGCCTTCAGCTCCCGGGCCGCCTCCCGGCTCAGGGCGTCCACATTGAGGAGGACCTTGACCAACAGGAGCACATCGTCGCGACGGGCGGCGAGGTCGAAGCTCAGGCCCCGGCTCCAATGTTGCTCGCTGACGAAGAAGCCGGTGTGCGCGAGAAGATCGCGCGCCTCCATCAGAAGCTGGGCCCGGTCCACATCTTGACTATAAATAACCTTCTATATAAAGGAACCAGGGCCGTATCAGCCACCCGCCGAGGCTCGGCAGAAACCCCTCCCTGAGGAGGGTGCAATGGCCTCAGTAAGGATGGGGTCGAATCAGGACGCCCCTGTCGGCATCCCCGATGTCGATCACGTCAATCCGGTCGTTCATCTGGATGACGATGGTCGTCCTCCAGCCGGTGCCCTGATCGTTTCGAAGGTACACCAGGAAGCCGTTCTCCGTCCCAAAGATGACGTCATCCCAATTGTCCCCGTCGACATCCCCCACGCGGAGCGTCGAGGTAGTGGTGGTCGACAGGGAGGAGATCGTGGAGAGGAACCAAGACCCTCGGGAACCGCCGTTCGTGAAGAGCAGTATCTTGGTATCACCGGTTCCGACGACGATATCGAGTGCCAAGTCGGCGGACACGAGTCCGACGTCCACCGTGAGCAGGGCTCCAGTAGCGGTTAGCGTGTCACTGGAGGGCCAGGCCTTCCCCGTCCCGTCGCCGTAGTAGACGTGGAGGGCCGTACCCGGCGTGGCGACGACGATGTCCTGGTGTCCATCCCCGTCGATGTCCGCCACGGTGAGACCCTGGGTGGGGGCGCCCACGCCGATGGGCCAGTAGGCGGGGATTGCCTCGTAGGACTTGAAGTACAGGTGGTCGAACCAGAACGTGTCGAGCACGGTCGCACCGAACCTCCGATCCGTATCCTGGGCGAGGATGTAGAGGGAGAGGCCGCCGATGTCGGTGGGAAGGGACACGCTCTGGGTGCCATCGTCATCGGTGGTCTTCGTGACGACGAGGAGGCCGTAGTAGGGACCGTGGGGGGCGGCCGCGACCTGGAGCAGGAGGTGGTCGTTCTCGGCGTTGAAGGTGTGATGCGCCTCCGCGAAGAACTTGTAGGCGTCCTTCCCCCCCGGGATGGTGGACGACCTCCACACCTTCGCGAGGCTGCTGATGCTGCCGCTCTCGGGTTGCAAGATGTAGAGTAGGTCGACGGAGAGACTCGTGAGCTGCTCGTCGGTGTTGCGATCGGTCGGGCTATCGTCGACGTCCATGATGTGAAGAAAGAGGGTTTCGTCACTCCAGTCCACTCCGGAGAGACGCCAGATGTACTCCCCCGGTGTCAGCCCGGTAATCAACCCGCTCAGCCAGTCGACGGTAAGCCCGTCCTTTGACCAACCGACCGCGAAGGGCTCGGAGCCAGAGCTGACGTGGCCGACGAAGTGGATCTCGAAGGATTCAGAGGCGGTCGCGGTCATGTTGGGGAACAGGTAGCGATGGCCGGGGAAGCCCAGGGTGTACCGCGGAAGGGCCTCCCCCTCGGTGAGGACTTCAACGACGCCATCGGCCGCGTAGGTGTCGAGGAAGGTCCCTTGGACCGTCGAGGCCAGTCCGGCCGCCTCGAATGCGGCTACGAAGCCGTCCGAGCCCACCTCTTCCACCTGCTGGTACAAGTTGTCGCTGGCGGTTGTGAGCAGGAAGGACCCGCCCACGGTTCCGTGGCCCGGGGTCAACACGTCGGCGTTCATGAGGGTCTCCGTGGTCGTCACCGTCCCGAACACGCCCCCTCCGTTGTTGAGGTAAACCCGCACGCTGTTCGGTCCCGCGTCGAGGCCGACAATCAGGTCCGCGGCGCCGTCTCCATTGACATCGGCTAGCTGCAGGGCGGAGACCCCGGCCCCCGTGTTGTCCACGAAGTTGGGAGACCAGGACCCGTCGTTCCGGTACCACCATACGTCTCCCGTGGTGGTCCCCACCGCCGCATCCAGATCAGTGTCCGCGTCGACGTGCCCGACGGCGGCCCCGCTTACAGTCGATGTGAGTGTGTCGATGACAGTGCGACTCAGAGAGTGGGCCTTCCCATCTCGGTTCCGATACCACCAGACCTCGCCGTTCTTCGTCCCTGAGAGAATGTCGAGGTCACCGTCCCCGTCGAGGTCGCCCAATACCTGCGATGTGATAGGGTTGTCTGGCGCCTTCCTCCCCGGGGATGCGAGGAAGGTCTCGTAGGGATACTCGGTCCAGCCTTCCACGTTGTCGAAGAAGTCCCCGTAGATTGCCAGGTCAAAGTTCTGTTGTGCGGTCGAAAAGAGGCCCATTGCGATGTCCAATTTCCAGCGCGGACCGGTGACCTGAATCTGTCCCCAGACCCGGCCATAGTTCTCGTCTGCGTCCTGGACATTCATAACAGCCAGGTTGTAGGAGACCGTCCCAAAGTTCCAGGGATCCAGGTTGGGTTTGGAGAGATCCACGGAGAAGGCGTAGCTGATGGTGTCATTGATGAGGGCGACGCTCACTGGGGTGGTCCCCGGGGATGCCCAGATGGGAAGGTTCCCAAAGAAGTCGGATATGACGACGTTTCCGACGTCAAAGCTTCCATCGGTGCTCCCTACGAACACCTTCACGTACATCGTCTCGGTGAAGTTGAAGGCCGTCGCGGAGATCGTGTGGGCCGCGTCCTCATAGGTCTCCACCCTCGGGTAGTCGGGGCTTCCGCCGGCGGCATCGGTCACCTGGATGGCATCGGTCACGTAGAGCCTGTTTTCCGGAGCAGGGGTCTGGCTTGTGATCAACTCGAACTCGAGGGGATAGTGTCCGAATTGCAACTGGAATCCGTCGAACCCGTGGGCCGCGCTTGTAGTGGTGAAACGGTACTCGTAGACGTAGAAACCGCTGACGAATTCCGCCAGCACAAAGGCGTCCGTCGTGGAGGGAACGGAACTTCCTGTAACGGGGTTCGTGTAGGGGGGGTCGCTATACACGACCTCCCGATTGTTAGAGGGATCCCACAGCAGGAAAGTGTTGCGCAAGTCTGGGCTGACGATCTTCTTCGTGGCTACGACCACCACCACGCCTTGGCCTTTCGTGAAGCTCCGGGTCGCCGTGGCCTCCCAGCGGAGCGAATCCCAATCGCTCTCCTCGAAGATCTCGTATCGCTGGGTAGCAGAGCCAAAACCGAGCGAGCCGGGACCGCCGACCTGCGTGGAGGTTCCCGTGTCCAGAACCTTCAGGATGAGCCTAGTCTGGGTCCCTCGTCCTCCGTCGTCGGTCGCGTTGAGGATGATGATGCCCCCGTCCCACTTTTTCTGGGCCTGGTAACTCAGCGTACGGGTGTAGACCCCATCGCCGGCGATGAGGTCTCCAACCAAGGGGTTCCCGTCATCTCGCAACTGGACGTACCCGAGGGGCGTGCCGCCGATTCCGAAGGTCAGGTAGCCCCAGACGGATTCGGGGCTGAGATCTGCGTCGGGATCGGTCACTTTGGCGAAGATTGTGAACCTGTCGTCAGGCGTTACGGGGTCCCTCGTGGCCGTCGCCGGGGCAGAGTCCACCCACTTGTCGAGGAAGATGGGGGCCAGCGTGCCCGGGGCTCCGAGGAGCGGTTTCCGCCAGAGGAGTAGGCCCCGTTCGAGGTCCACGACCATAACGGAGACATTCGCATCCTGGGGGATGCTCTCGTTCAGGTATGTCCACGTCTCTCCGACGTTCCACGTGGCATCGGGCCCCTTCACTCCGTATTCCTTGACACTGACTCCGTCGAAGAAGGTGCCCTGCGTCTTCAGGACCTCCGTCGTGTTGTCAATCGTTAGGTATACTCCCGTGCTCCCCTCGTGAAGGTCTTGGCCTCCCAAGTGGTTGAGCTGAACATCAGCCCCGTTCCAAATCCCGCCCACGTAGCTGCCGGATAGGAACCCACTGAAGGAGACGTTGACCCCCGCCCTGGGCGCGGGAAGGGTGAAGACCCAGAGCACGATGCTCGAGAAGATGATGACGGTGATCAGCAGGACCAGGATGGTCCCGAGGACCTCCGCGACCCCGGAATGGCCCAGCTTTCGTCTCTGCAGCGTGCGACGCCCCCCATCTGAGAGCCTGGCCATTTGGGCATTTTAGCGCTATTAAACGTTGGTCTGAGATTATCGCCAGCCATTCCCACGTTCGGGAGTGGGAGCCGGCGATCCAACCGGTTCGCAGACCTCAGTCGAGGCCCTCGGGCACCGTTTATACTTCAACCACCTTCTCGAACACGCATGCCTGGGCGACTCCTCGAAGGGAAGGTCCTCGTGGCCGACGAAGCCGACGGCAGCCGCCTGTACAACCGCGGCTACTTCGGAAACCCCCTCCCGGGTGGGGGCGTGGAACTCGACCTCGTGGAGGCAGCCTACCTCAGCGAGACGGGGAAGCTCGAGGTCACCCGGGCGGGCCGAAAGCTGGGGCCCCAGAACCTCTTCCGACAGGGGGATGCCGTCCTCCCGAACTTCGAGATCCGGTATCTCGTGTACCGGGACCTCCGACAGCGGGGGTACGTGGTCAAGGCGGGCGTGCCCCCCTTGGACTTTCGCGTCTTCCCCCGGGGGGCGGGGCCGGATAAGGCCCCCACGCGCTACTGGGTCCTCGCCCTCTCGGAGCGGAGCCTGTTCGACCTGGAGGAACTCCAGGCGCACCTGGGTCGAGTGGCCCGGGTCCGCAAGGAGCTCCTCCTGGCCGTCGTGGATGAGGAGAGCGACATCACCTACTACCGCGTCTCCAAGGCCTCGCCTCGCGGCCACATGCAAGACGACCTGTCGGGGATCAAGGCCGAGGCGCTGTTCCTCAATGACCGGTCCCTTGTCGTGGACGCCGAGAGTGCCCACGCGCTGTACGAGGCCGGCTTCTACGGGAAGATGCTGGGGGAACGCCTGCAGCTGTCTCTCCTGGAGACCCTCTACCT